>CAZCCS010000032.1:0-15163 GCA_964497005.1 uncultured Acidimicrobiaceae bacterium
CAGCAACATGAGCATGAACGCGATTGCCGCGCCGATCATGCCGCCGGTGGCGAAGGGTCGGGCACCGAACCTGTCGGAGAAATAACCCGAGATGGGCCCGGCGATCAGGAACCCGGTCGTCAGCGGGAGCATGTAGATGCCCGCCCACAGCGGTGTCGCGCTGAAGCTGTAGCCGTGCTCGGGGAGCCAGATTCCCTGCAGCCAGATGATGAGCATGAACATCAGTCCTCCGCGCCCTACCGCGGCGAGAAAGCTCGACAGGGTCCCCGCCGTGAAAGCCCGGATCTTGAAGAGCGGCAGGCGGAACATGGGATTCGCGACCCTCATCTCGATGACACAGAAAGCGATCAGGCTTGCCACCCCGCCTGCGAGTTCAGCGATTACCACCGGGCTGGTCCATCCCATCTCGTGACCGCCCGCCGGTTCGATCCCGTAGGTGATGCCGATCATGAGCAGCGTCAGTCCCACCGCAAACGTGATGTTGCCGGCCCAGTCGATCGGGGCCCGGCGCCTTATACCTCGGTCCTCGAGTTTCAGGTAAGCCCAGACGGTGCCGAAAAGGCCGAACGGCACGGAGACAAGGAACACCAGACGCCAGTTGATCGGCGCCAGGATGCCGCCGAGGATCAGGCCGATGAACGATCCGCTGATGCCGGCGATGTTGTTGATGCCGAGCGCAAGCCCACGTTGATTCGGGGGGAACGCGTCGGTCAAGATCGCAGCCGAGTTGGCGACGAGGAACGCCGCTCCCACTCCTTGGGCGAGCCGGCCGATTATGAGCCACATCGCCCCGCCTCTTCCCGCCATCGGGTCGACAGTAAGAACCAAGGAGGCGACGGTGTATATGACGAAGCCGAGGTTGTACATCCGGACCCTGCCGAACATGTCGCCGAGCCGTCCCAGCGCGACCACCAGCACGCTCGAGACGATCAAGAAGCCGAGGATCATCCACAGCAGGTAGAAGCTGTTGCCCGGCGCCAGCGGGTTGAGCCCGATCCCTCTGAAGATGTCAGGCATGGCGATGAGCACGATCGAAGCGTCGATCGTGGCAAGCAGCACGCCGACCGTCGTGTTCGACAGCGCCACCCATTTGTACGAGTCTCCCCGTACTGCCGAGCTGCGCGTGTCCGCGCTGCTGTCTTGCCTTGGCTCGACTGTGGTCAATGGGGCTCCCGGCTGGGGACTGCCCAGCAAGTATTTCGTTCCGCTAAGGATATCGCGCCTTAGGAGGTGAGCAGACCGCCCTCTACCGGGAGGACCGTTCCCGTGACGTAGGCGCCGGCGTCGCTGACGAGGAATATCAGCGCGGCCGTCAGTTCCCGCGGGTCCCCGGGACGTCCGATAAGGACCCGGGGCATCTGGGAATCGAGATAGCCGTCTGGGTACTGGTCGGTCATCTCCGACTCGAAGAAACCGGGCGCCAAAGCGTTGACCCGGATTCCCTTCCGGCCCGTCCATTGCTGTGCGAGATCGCGGGTCAAGCCGTGGAGACCTGCCTTGCTGGCGGCGTAAGCCGCCTGAGGGAGCCCCGCGGTGGTCAGGCCCAGCACGCTGGAGATGTTGACGATGGAGCTGCCCGGCCTCATGACCCTCCCGCACGCTTGGGCCATCCAGTAGCAACCGTTCAGGTTGATGTCGATCACCTCGCGGAATTGCTCCGGGGTCTCGCGGGTGGCGGGGTAGGCCGTGCCGATGCCGGCGTTGTTGACGAGAATGTCAACACGGCCGAACTCGTCCAACGTGGCCTGAACGAGACGCTGACAGTCGTCAGGGATCGAGACGTCGGTGCCCACCGATATCGCCTTGCGGCCGCGAGCCTCGACCTCGTCGGCGGTCTCTTTCAGGCGCTCGGCGCGGCGGGCGCCAAGCGCCACGTCGGCACCGGCTTCGGCGAGTCCGACCGCGAACGCCACGCCCAGGCCGGACGACGCGCCGGTCACGATGGCCACCTTGCCGTCAAGACGGAACATGTCGAGGATCGTCATGGCGGCCGACAATAGGTGGGTTTATCCCTCGACGATCTCGCTGGTCTGAAGTACGGGAGCGATGTCGGTGTAGTTGGCGACGTCGGCGAGGATGGCGCCCGTGCCCTCCGAGGCCATGGCAGCCTGAAGCGCTTCTTGCGAAGGGAACCGGAAGTGGACCGCCGCGACGTATGGCCCGTCAACGCCGCGGTCGATCTCCGCGGCGTCGAGATTCCAGGTTGTACGACATAACGGGACGTGCTTTTCCCTGTAGTAGTCGTGGTCGAACTTGGCCCCTTCCGAGGCGGGGTAAAACACGCTCAATCGGATCATGAGCTCAGTCTGCCCCAAAGGACAAGGCGATGCATTCGAGCATGGGGGCCAGTCGGCCGGC
Organism: uncultured Acidimicrobiaceae bacterium; assembly: GCA_964497005.1. Taxonomy (GTDB): domain Bacteria; phylum Actinomycetota; class Acidimicrobiia; order Acidimicrobiales; family Palsa-688; genus DASUWA01. The sequence goes on from CAZCCS010000032.1 coordinate 2,359, forward strand.
GAGGTAGGGAACCCGGGCGCGGACCTCGGTCATCGCCTTCACGAGGTCGGCCAGCGGTTCGACGACGACCGACGTTGCGGATGGCGACAGGCGCTCGGTCGCTTCCTCGAGAGAACTGGCTTCGCCGAGCGCGAACAAGCCCAGAGCAGCGGCGCCTCTGGCGGTTCCTTCAGCGTCGCCGGACACCTGAATCCGGCGGCGGAGAGAGGCCGCGAGCAGGTCGCGCCAAAGCTGTGACCGGAACGCTCCGCCGGTCGCCCTCACCTCGGCGATTCCCATGGCTGTTTCCACCTCGTCGACAACCAGGCTGATGTGAAGGCACACGCCCTCCATGGCTGCTCTGACCAGGTGGGCCCGGGTGTGGTCCTTGCGCAGGCCCAGATACGCGCCGGGGAGGTCGGGATCCCACAGAGGGGACCGTTCCGGAAGCAGGTACGGGAGCATGACGAGGCCGTCGCTCCCGGGCGGGGCAGTGGAGGCAAGTTGCAGCATCGTCTCAGGGTCCGAGCGTTGGGGGTCAGGGCCAGAGTGGTCGGCATAAGGGCCGGAGTGCTCGCCAGGGAGCGGCTCGCCCAGAGCGTCCGCCGCCCATCGGAGGACCACCCCTCCGTTGCTGACCGCCCCGCCGACAATCCATTTCGATTCGGTGAGCGCGAACGAGAAAAGGCCAGGGCTGCGGCTCCCAAGCGGCTGGTCGCTGGCCACCCGCACCGCCCCGCTGGTCCCGAGGGAAACTGCGGCGACGCCGTGGTCGATCGCTCCGACACCGAGGCTGGCGAGCGGGCCATCCGCCGCGCCGGCCACGACGGGGAGCCCGTCGGGCAGTCCGACTGAGCGGGCGGCGGAAACTTGCAATCTGAGGACTGCGGTCGGGGAGACGATCGCCGGAAGCGTGGCAGGGCTCACGCCGCAGGCGTCGCAAGCCTCGCGGCTCCAGGTGAGGGTTGTTTCGTCCATTAGGCCGGTTCCCGAGGCTGATGACACCTCGGTTACGAGGCTCCCGGTCAGCCACCAGAGCAGGTACTCCTTCAATCCGACCCACCATGTCGCCTTCGCCCACGTGGAAGGGTCGTGGATACGGAACCAAGCAAGCTTGGTGAAAGGGCTCATCGGATGGACCGGCACGCCGGTCAGAGCGTGCAGTCGACCCGCGACTCCGGACTCACGGATCGAGAGGGATTCAAGGCGCGCCCGGTTGTCGGCCCAGGTGACCAACCGGGTCAGCGGCCGGTGGTCGGCGTCGAGGGCCATTAGACCGTGCATGGCGGCGGACACGGAAAGCCCAACGATGGCGGCGCGTTCGATTCTGGTCGCGCATTCGCGCAATGCTTCCTGGGTGGCGTTCACGATTGCGTAGGGGTCCTGTTCCTCCCGCCCGGGAGCGACCTCTATGAGGGGGTACTCCCGGATCGCAACCGCACTCCATGGCGATCCGATGCCGAATGCCGCAGCCTTTACCCCGGAGGTCCCCGCGTCGATCGCGATCACGACCCTTTCCGGCACAGGCAAGGCTTCGGCCACGCGCTGCCTCAGCGATCCGAGGCCGAGACTTCGTCCACCAGGCCCCACTCGCATGCGACTTGGGCGTCGATGGTGCGGCCGCTCAAAGCGAGCCAACCAGTTCTTTGGCGTCCGATCCTGCGCGGGATGCTCGCCGTTCCGCCGGCTCCGGGGATCAATCCCATCATCACCTCCGGAAGCGTGAAGGTGGTGTCCGGGCTAGCCGAAACCGTTCGCGCGAACGCCGGGAGCTCGACCCCCGCACCTACGCAGGCACCGTGCACACGCACGACCGTCTTGTTTGCAACCTGGTGCACCCACCAACCGGCGTTGCGTTGCATGCGTATGGAGTGGGCGGTGGCGGTGTCTGACACCGTCCCGAACTCCGCGAGGTCCCCTCCGCTGCAGAAGTTGGGGCCGTTTCCCTGAAGCACGACGCGGGTCAACGAATCGTCAGCGGCTGCGAGGGTCAGCGCATCAATCAGCTCATCGCGCATTCTTGCGCTGTAAGCGTTACGGCGCGACGGACGATCGAGGACCACGCGCAGCAGGGGTCCGCTCCGTTCGACCAAGACAGTCGACGATGGATCTCGATCCCTGGCCGGCCGATCCAAGCGTTCGATCCATGATGCGTGCTCGGCTCCGCCTTGCAGGGACGCGTAGCCGAGGGACTCAATCAGCAATGCCGAGTCGACACTCGAGTGCTCGGACGATCGGAGAACCTGCATCAGAGCGGTGGAGGCTTGGGGACGTACCGAAACGACATCGTCGAGTTCGAGCAGGGCCTTGTCCAATCCATCCATGGCGGGAACCCACGGCGCCGGCGGGTTGGGCTGGTCGGTGAGAAGTATGTCCGGTCCAAGCACGCCCGAAGCAGCTGCTCGGGACCCGGAGATGATCCCAACGATGACGACCGGCCAGCCGGAAGGCGGAATGAGTGCATCAGCCCCGCGGAACCGCTCATCGGGCTCATCGAGGCTCACCACCAGCAGCGGCTTTTCTGCGAGCGCCGCGTCCATCGCTCCGTAACCGCGGCGCACATCTTCGAACAAGGTCGCGGCATCTGTGAACGACAACGCCTCGGCCACCACCCGGAGCGTACCGCCGGGCGGGTCAGCGGAGTGGTGTGAGAACCTCGTGACGATGGGTCTGATCATCCGGCGAGCTGACGTATACGGAACAGTTGGAAGTGTCCGCGTCGATCGCGGGAGGATCTCCGTCCTGTCGATCGGAGGCGACGTTCCTCGCCAAAAGGGAGATAGCGAGCTTGATGCCGGCGGTGGCGCGCTGATCCCCGGCCTGCACGACCATCACCTTCATTTGCGAGCGTGCGTTGCCGCAAGAGAGTCCGTTTTTGTCGGTCCTCCCAACGTCGTGAATACCCGAGGACTGGCGTCAGCGCTGAGCGCGGCACCGGTGGGAGGCGACGGCTGGGTCCGGGCCGTCGGATACCACGAGTCGGTTGCCGGCGATCTGGACCGCGACGTCCTGGACCGTCTCGCCGGCGACCGGCCGGTGCGTGTTCAACATCGAAGCGGCGTCTTGTGGGTGCTGAACTCGCCGGCGCTGAGGGTGCTCGGCGTGAAGGATGCCGCTGTTGCTGGCATCGAGCGGGGTCCAAACGGGAGGCCAACCGGTCGGCTGTGGCGGATGGACCGTTGGCTTGCCGAACGGCTGAGGGAAATCGAGCCGAGACCGGGAACTGCGGTTGGGAAGAGCCAGCGGTCTGACAAGGCGTTGTCGCGATTGAGCCGGGATGCCCTGGCGCGGGGGGTTACGGGCTGGACCGACGCGACACCGGGTAGGGACGACATGGAAACCGCGGCGCTCATGGAGGCCGCTGCGGAGGGTGTGGTGCTGCAGAGGCTGCACTTGATGTCGCCGCTCGAATCGGTGCCTGGTTCAGGGTGGTCCGGTCCGGCAACCACAGCGACCGGGCCGGTGAAGGTGCTCCTGGACGACGGCGATCTTCCTTCGCTCGAGTGGTTGTCGGAGCTGGTGTCTGCGGCGCATGCGCAGGGGCGGGCGGTGGCGATGCACTGCGTCACGAGACTCCAGCTCGCGCTCGCCGTGGCTGCTTTCGAATCCGCCATGGATGGGACCGGGCAGGGGTGGCATCCAGGAGGCGAGGGAGATCGAATCGAGCACGGAGCAGTCGTACCCTCCGAGTACCTGCCGCTTCTGGCTGATCGCAATCTGACGGTTGTGACCCAACCCAACTTTGTGTATGAGCGCGGCGACGAATACCTCGACGATGTCGATGCCGGCGACCTGCCTCACCTGTGGCGTGCCCGGTCTTTGATCGAGGCCGGCGTGCCCCTCGCGGGTGGTACGGACGCGCCCTTCGGATCACCAGATCCCTGGCTGGCGGTGCGTGCCGCGACGCGCCGGCTCACCCGGTCGGGCCGATCTCTTGGAGCGTCTGAGGCTCTTGACTGGAAGTCCTCGCTGGGCCTATGGCTGGGCGACGGCCGGAAACCTGCCGCACGCCGAACGGTCGAAGTCGGACAGCCGGCGGATCTGGTGCTACTCGGCGCCCCGTTGCCCGAGGCGCTCGCGGGGGATGGCACAGTCGAGGTGCGGGCGACCGTTCTCGGTGGAGAGGTCGTCTTCGAGAACCTCTAACCCGGGCGTTTCAGGTGTTTCAGGTATCCGACCTCCGCAGCGGATAGGTGAGGTGTTGCGAGGTGTCTCCTATGAGATCGATCTTGGAGTAGTCGCGCTCGGCGAAGCGCCACTTCCCGTCCACCCTCTCAAACCGGTCGTGGTACCGACCGGAAACGACAGGCTGAAGCGCGAGGGTGTCGGTCTGCTGGAAGACCGTGTAATACGACCGGCAAACGGCCGTTCCCGCTGCCTCGTCGATCTCGAGGATGGGATTGGTGACGAGGTGTTTGGTTTGCAGCGACCCTCCCTCGTAGCGGATGGTCGTCTTGCGAAAGACATCCAGCATCGTGTCGGCATCAAGAGCGGGCGTCCCCTCCGGGCCGACGATGAACTTGGTATGCGCGAACAATTCGGTAGTGATTTCTTCGAAGCGTCCGGCGTCCATCAACTCCGCGTACCGGTAGAGAAGGTTGCAGATGGCGGTCTCGCTCGACATGCGATCCAAGCTACGTCGTCAGCACCAGGGGGAGATGGGGAGGCGATTTGGCCACTGGAACCGAACGGTCGCCGGATCGCACCACCCACCTGCCTCCCGAACGCTCCACGCGCTCGGCTCGTTCGGTGTCTGGACGGCCCATGCGACCCGATGGCTTCGTAACCCACGCTGCGACGCTGCTCAGGGATATGTCGATGACCTGCCCGCCACCTTGTTGCAGGGATCGCAATACAGCGAGCCCCCCAACAAGGCCCGTGATCGGGTCGGCGATCGCGTCTCCGCAGAATGTCGTCGTCCCGTCAAGGTCTCGACATATCAGCCCGCCGGCCACGGCCGCATCGTCCCCGAAACCGGTCCACTCCCGCGCCGCGCCCTTACGTCCGTGAGCGGTGATGCTCAGCCAAACTTGTCCGGGCGGCATCCCGCGCTGTTCCGGTGAAAGCCCGATCTGCTCGAGAGCCCGTGGTCTAGAGGCCTCGATGACCACATCCGCTGACTCGAGCAGTTTCGCCAGCTCGTCTCGACCGTCAGACGACCTGAAATCGATCGTTGCATTTGTCTCGGACGGCGGATGCACCCATGAGTAGAAAGCAGGATTCTGCCGGGCTCCGTCCAACCGCGCAGGGTCCTCGACCTTTATGACTCGCGCACCTGATTCTGCGAGCACGCGGGCCGCGAGCGGCCCGGCCCATAAGGAGGAGAGATCCACGACGGTCCACGTTTGGTCCGAACCGAGCGGTCGCGGTTCGGCGCGCCGGCTCGAACGGTACGGATGCGAGACGTTGCACTCGCCCGGTACGGCCGCCGCCAGGCCGAGGAGACGGGCGCGCGACGTGAACTCGCCGGCGAGGGTCCGGGACGCCATCTCGGCGACCGCCTCCCACGGGTCGCGGCAGGTGACGGAGGTTTCGGTTAGAGCAGGGACGAGCTCGATGTCCTCTGTGCGGGGCAGGTTCAGAGCAACGTCTGCATCCGCCGCCTTGAGCAGCCGGCAGGTGCCGTTCGGCGACAGCCGTCCGCGGCGGTGCAAGCCGAGCAGAGCCGCCCTCCCGGCTAGGGCCGCCTGCCAGCTGAGCCGCACGGCGCGGCCTCGTGTCCCGCTGAGACGTTCGATCTCCCCGACGATGCCGAACAGTCGCGCCGGGAGCGACGTCGTCGGTGGTAGGAGGGGCGGCCCGTGGCTGCGCCCGCACAGAGCCATCACGCCGGAGCGGGCCCAGGTCTCGACCGCCTCCCATGCCGCTTTCTCCTCGTCGTCCTCCACCGAATATGGGTGTTCTGGCGGAGGTTGAAGCACCCTGCCAAGGTAGGTGGCCGGCGCCGGCCTGATGGTGGCCCGTGGATTCCGCGGTTCCCGGGGCGGTGTGGGTGTGCGGTGTGCGGTCTGCGGTCTGCGGTCTGCGGTCTGCGGTACGACACTAACGTCACACTCGATTTCCCGGCGGAGCAACTTCTGTTACGCAAGTGTCGCCATAGCGCGCTTTTGTCACAAGATCGGCGCTGCGTGCAATGGCCCTGTTACGAAGTTGCAGGGAGCCGGCGTGGCGGGAGTGGGTCGGGCGCCGGCGGGAGCGGGTCGGGAGCCGGCGGGGCGGGCGCCGGCGACGGGCGCCGGCGTCGGGCCCGGCGAGCCCCGAGCTCGATAGGAATGTCTCGCCGACCCCCGCCTAGGCTGCGCCCGGGGGACGGGTCACCCCACAAGGCCCTCCGGACACACAGGGGATACGGATAACGATGTCGATCGCCATTACCGACGAGCACCAGTCGCTGGGTGCCACCGTCTCGGACTTTCTGGTGAAGAACGACTCACGGGGCGCCACGCGGCAGCTGCTCACCGCCGAGACGGAAGCGCTGCCCGGCTTCTGGCCCGAGCTGGCCAAGTTGGGGTGGCTCGGCCTCCACCTCCCCGAGCAGTATGGCGGGTCCGGGTTCGGGCTCGAGGAGCTCTCAGTCGTGGTCGAGGAGTTCGGGCGGGCAGTCGCGCCCGGGCCGTTCGTGCCCACGGTGATCGCCAGCGCGGTGATCGCGGCCGGCGCCGGCGAGGAACTCGCGTCGCGGCTCCTGCCCGGTCTTGCCGACGGCACCACAGCGGCCGGACTCGGGCTTGGCGGACACGTCACCGTTGATGGGGGAAAAGCGACCGGGGACGCGGGCGTCGTGCTCGAAGCCGGCATGGCTGACATCATCGTCCTGCCTGTCGGGGACGACGGCGGCAACCGGGACGTCGCCGTGGTCGACACCCGCGGTGGCGGGGTGCACATCGAGATTCCGGCGAACATAGATCCGGGCCGGCGCAGCGCCAGAGTCCGGTTCGAGGGTGCCCGAGCGGACATACTGCCTGGAGCCGGTCAACTTCTGGTCGACTACGCGAGGCTGCTTCTGGCCGCCGAGGCGACCGGGGTCGCCCGGGAGTGCACCGAGATGGCGGCCGAATACGCCAAGGCGCGAGTCCAATTCGGGCGTCCTATCGCCATGTTCCAGGCGGTGAAGCATCACTGCGCCAACATGCTCGTCGAAGCCGAGTTGGCGACCGCCGCGGTCTGGGACGCCGCGCGGGCGGCTGCGAAGGGTGGCGAGCAGTTCAGCTACGCCGCGGCGATAGCAGCTGCCCTCGCGATATCGGCTGCCGATTTAGCAGCCAATCTGAACATCCAGGTCCACGGCGGAATCGGCTTCACCTGGGAACACGACGCGCACTTGTACCTTCGCAGGGCCACGGCCATTGAGGCGTTTCTCGACGCCGAATCGGCTGCGTCGGACGTGACCGATCTGGTCCGGAAGGGTGTCCGCCGCGAGCGGTCCGTCGACCTTCCGCCCGAAGCGGAGGTATTTCGCGACGAGGTGCGCCAGTTCGCCGAGAGGATCAAACCGCTCGACGCGGGAGCCCGCCGGGAGGAGATGATCGAGTCCGGCTATGCGATGCCGCATTGGCCCAAGCCGTGGGGGCGTGACGCCGGCGCCATCGAGCAACTGGTGATAGAGCAGGAGTTCGCGAGCGCGGGTATCCAGCGCCCCGGTTACGGGATCACCGGCTGGGTCATCCTCACGCTCATCCAGTACGCCACAGACGACCAGGTGAAGAGGTGGGTGCGCCCCGCCCTGAATCAGGAGCTCATCTGGTGCCAGCTCTTCAGCGAGCCTGACGCCGGGTCGGACGCGGCGGGGATCAAGGCCCGCGGCACCCGGGTGGAGGGCGGCTGGCTGGTCAACGGGCAGAAGGTCTGGACCAGCGGGGCCCACATCGCGCGGTACGGCCTTGCCACGGTGCGAACGAATCCCGACGTGCCCAAACACCAGGGCATAACGACGATGGTGATCGACATGAAGGCGAACGGCGTGGAAGTGCGGCCGCTCAAGATGATCACCGGCGCGTCGGAGTTCAACGAGGTGTTCTTCAACGACGTGTTCGTTCCCGACGACGACGTTGTCGGACCGGTGGACGGCGGGTGGACCGTCGCCCGGGCGACGTTGGGGAATGAGAGCGTCAGCATCGGCGGCGGCCAGGGAGGGGGCGGAATGCCTCTAGACGTGTTCCTCACGCCTTTCGACGATCACCCCGAACGTCTGCCGGGCGGCTCCGCCAGGCTCGGGCGGTTGATGGCTCGCATTCAGGCCATGGATCTGCTCAACCTACGAAGCGCCAACCGGGCGGTCGCCGGCGGTGGACCCGGTCCCGAGGGCAACATCACCAAGCTCGTCCTATCGGAAAACGGTCACGAGTCTGCGGCCATACTCGCCGCTCTAAACGGACCGGACCTCGAGTTCCTCGAAGGCCCGGCGGCGTTAGCGGGATCGATGGTCTTGATGCACCGGGCGATGTCGATCGCCGGCGGCACATCGGAGATCAAACGCAATCAGATAGGCGAGCGGATACTCGGGCTCCCCCGAGATCCCCTCATCAAATAACCCAGACACTCCAGACAACTCCAGACAACGACAACGAGGAAAATATGCAGTTGAAAGCGGGGAGCAGGCTCCGCAGCGCCGTCGACACAACCGAGATCGTGGTCGTGCGGGCGCCAGCAGAAGACGTTGACCTTCGCTGCGGCGGCCACCCGATGGTCGCGGTCGGAGCCGACGGTGCGCCGGCGGGAGAGTTGGACGCCAAGTTCGCGGGACCGACCCAACTCGGCAAACGGTACACCGACGATCCGGGCGACCTCGAGGTCCTATGCACCAAAGCAGGCGAAGGCGCCCTGTCGGTCGGGGATGTCCTATTGGGCATCAAAGCCGCCAAGCCCTTGCCTTCTTCGGACTGACCGACGATTCCGGCATGAACATCCCGCTCCTCGTCGAGATGATCGCTGAGGCGGTACCTGACCGCACCTTGCTCGGCGCAAGGGCCGAGGGGTGGACCGCGTCAGCGCTGCTCAGTGCGATGGACGCCGGCGCCTCTCAGATCGCAGCAAGGAAGGCGGAGAGGGTCGGCTTTCTGGGGCTCAACTCGCCAGCTTTTCCACTGACCCTGCTCTCCGCTGCAAGGGCCGGCGTGCCGTACGCCCCGCTCAACTACCGCCTCACCGACGACGCTCTGCGCGCCATTCTCGAGCGCCTTGCGCCCGCGCTGCTCATCGGAGACGCGGAGATGTTGGATCGGACCGAGGCGGTCGAAGGCCTCGATCGGGTCCCTACGCAGGAGTTCCTGTCAACCGTCCGCGCCGGTGGAAGCGGAGAAGTGGACCCGCCGTTCCTGGAAGGAGAGGAAGTGGCCGTCCTGCTGTTCACCAGCGGGACCACCGGACAGCCCAAAACGGCGATCCTCCGTCACCGGCATCTGGCGTCGTACGTCCTCAATACGGTCGAGTTCCTCGGTGCCGGCGAGGACGAGGCCCAACTTGTGAGCGTTCCCGCCTACCACATCGCGGGGGTCGCCAGCGTCCTCAGCTCGTTGTTTGCCGGCAGGCGAGTCGTCTACCTCCCCGCCTTCGACGCGAGTGAATGGGTGGACCTAGCTCGCAACGAACAGGTGACTCAAGCCATGGTCGTGCCCACGATGCTCGAGAGGATCCTCGACCGGATCGAAAAAGGCGGCTCCGGCGTGCCAACGATTCGCCACCTGTCCTACGGGGGCGGCCGCGCCCCGGTACAGCTGGTCGAGCGGGCGATGCGACTGCTCCCTGGCGTCGACCTGGTCAATGCGTACGGGCTCACCGAAACCAGCAGCACGATCGCCGCACTGACTCCGCAGGACCACCGCGACTGCATGTCGAGCGACGACCCCCCCGTGAGGCGCCGGCTCGGCTCGGTCGGGCGCCCCCTACCGGCCGTCGAGGTAGAGGTCCGAGACGCTGACGGAAAGCCGTTGCCCCATGGAGAGAGGGGGGAGATCTACGTGCGGGGCGAGCAGGTAGCCGGGGAGTACGCGACCGGGTCGCTCCTGGACGATGACGGCTGGTTCCCAACGAAGGATGCTGGGTGGGTTGACGAGGACGGGTTCCTCTTCCTGGACGGGCGCCTCGACGACGTGATCGTCCGGGGTGCCGAGAACCTTTCTCCGGGCGAAATCGAGGAGGTCCTGGGCGAGCATCCCGCCGTTGCCGAAGCGGCCGTCGTGGGCATACCGGATCCGCAGTGGGGCGAAGCCGTTGCCGCTGCAGTGGTCTTTCATCCCGGGGCCAGTGCATCGGTCGAGGAGCTGAAGGATTGGGCACGCGCCCGGTTGCGCTCGACCAAGACCCCAGAAGTGATCCAGGTCCGCGATCAGATGCCCTACAACGAGACAGGCAAGTTGCTCCGCCGGGTCATCCGCGACGAGCTACGGCGGTTGCCCGCCCGCTGAAGCCGAAGCTCTCGGCGCAGCGGCGGAACCTAAAGATTTCAGGCTGTTGCGACGAGAAAAAACAAGCGGTCCCGTGGGGGCGCGGCCGGCAATCTCGTATTGCCGGACGTCAAAGCTCATCAGTTAGACTCCAAGTGCACAGAAACGCGATAGTTAGCAGGGAAGCTTGGTAGGTGCCAGACCATGATCCACGCTCCTGAGATCGCGCATACGCCTCAGGCCGGAAATGCGCTCCAGACACAGCCGGTTGTCGAAAGCCGGTTTCCCGCGGAGTTGGAGAGCGTGGTCAGGGCCAGACACTTGGTCGTCTCAATCGCGGAGAGGTGGAACCTTCCGGACGACGTAATAGAAGACGCGGCGCTCGCTACCTCCGAGTTGGTGACCAATGTCGTGTTCCACGCGGGCACCCCGCCGCACATAACGGTCCGCAGGCTCGGGTCCGGGCTTCGAATCGAGGTGCGGGACGAAAACGCCAAATTGCCTACCGCCGGATCCAACGATCCGGCGGACCTGCTCGAGACCCGTTCCATGACCGGCCGGGGTCTCGCCCTGGTCGCCGCCACTGCGGACCATTGGGGCGCTGATCCCGAAGGCGGCGGAAAGGTGGTCTGGGCGGAGATCGGCACCTGTCGCCGGATGGTCACTCCGATGGCCCCGCCGGCTTTCCCTCCCGTTCCTCGCCCCCGCCCGGTGCACGCGGCTGCGCGCGCGGCGGGTGTCAGGCAGGTCACGTCCATGGCTTGCCAGGGTCGCCCGGTGCATCTGGTCGGCGTTCCGGTGCGGCTACTGGTCGAATCGGTCCGCCATCTGACCGACCTACACCGCGAGATGCAGGTGATGGGTTTGGGTCAGTCGGCGCCCGTCGAGCTGCAGGACCTGGTCGCCGCAAGCCAGGACATCGAGGCTCACATCGGTCATTTGCGCGAGTCGGGTCTGGACGCCGCCGAGGCAGCGTTGACCCGGGGCGACGAGGTCGTCGACTTGGACATGACAGTCCCCGAGGACGCCGGGACCTACCTGGACCGGTTGTCCACGCTGCTCAGCCGCACCGCCAGCCGGCTGGCACGGCGTTACCTGCTGACGTTGCCGGCCAGCCGGGAGATCGTCGCGTATCGACTTTGGTGGCGCGACGAGGTCGTGTCCCAGCTGGCCGGTCGGCCGCCCCGGCGTTGCCCGTTCTCGGCTACAGCTGAAGGCTCTTGACCTGGAGGAACTCCTCCAGGCCGTACTTGCCGTACTCCCGCCCGACTCCTGACTGTTTGTAACCGCCGAACGGGGCGTTCGGGTTGAACGCTCCGCCGTTCACCTCGACCTGGCCGGTGCGCAGGCGGCGGGCGATCTGCTCGGCGTGCTCCTGGCTGCCAGCCCACACCCCGCCGGCCAGCCCGTAAGGCGTGCCGTTGGCGATTTCGACAGCGTCCTCTTCACCGTCGTAGGGGAGGATCGATAGAACCGGGCCGAAGATCTCCTCCTGGGCGATCGTCATGTCGGGCCTCACGTCTGAGAAGACGGTCGGCCTGACGAAGAAGCCCTTGTCCACTCCGTCGGGCTTGCCCGGGCCGCCCGCGACGACCTTGGCTCCTTCCTCGACGCCCTTCTGGATGTAGCTCTGGACCCGGTCCCACTGGACCTGGGAGACGAGCGGTCCCAGCTTCGAGCTCTCGGCGAACGGATCGCCGACGGTCATCGCCTCGGCGGCTTCAGCGGCGATCTGCTCGGCCTCGGCGAGCTTCTCGCGCGGCACGAGCATCCGGGTGAGCGCCGAGCAGGTTTGGCCGGAGTTGAGGAAGGCCTTGCCGACGCCGTCGGTAACGGCCTTCTTGAGATCCGCGTCGGGGAGGATGACGTTGGCGCTCTTGCCGCCAAGCTCCAGAGCGACCTTCGCCACGCGACCGGCAGCAAGTTCGGCGACCCTGCGTCCTGCGCGGGTCGAGCCGGTGAACGAGACCATGTCGACATCGGGATGCGCGGCGATTGCTTCACCGACAACGGGCCCGACCCCGCTCACCATGTTGAAAACGCCGGCCGGCAGGCCGACGTCGTTGATGATCTCGGCGAGGACGAACGCGTTGAGCGGTGCGACCTCCGAGGGCTTCAACACGACGGTGCATCCGGCCGCCAGCGCGAAAGCCACCTTGGCGGCGATCTGGTGAAGCGGGTAGTTCCACGGGGTGATGCAGCCGACGACTCCTATCGGCTCCCTCACGACGAGGGAGTTACCGATCCGTTCCTCCCAGGGGAACTCGTCCACGAGCGACTGGATGACGTTGAACGAGTTGTACGGCAGTCCCGCTTGGACGAGCAGGCTTAGCGGTTTCACCATCCCGACTTCCTCGCTGACGAGCGTGGCGATCTCGTCCATCCGTGCGGCGATCCCCTCGGCGATTCCCAGGAAGCGCGCCAGATCTTTCAGGAAGCGGAGC
>CAZCCS010000033.1:0-14860 GCA_964497005.1 uncultured Acidimicrobiaceae bacterium
AGCGCCGAACCGTTTCTGTCGAACCAACTTCTTCTGCTCCAGCAAGCAAAACTCCTGCCCAGGGCGGGTAGGGCAGCCGGGTCAGGCGGGCCAGGCCAGCCGTCCGGCGACCGCCTCGTTCGCCTGCGAGTTCGAGTCCTGGCCGGCGCAGGCGGACCCGTTGCCGGACGCAACAGGCCCGGGGCAGGAGGCGGCGAACGCCCCCCACGGGATTCCCGAAGGCGTGATGTCCGCCCCGATGAAGTCGTCCCGCGCGGCGGGAGGGCTGCTGGTACGCATCGGGTCGGACAACGGGTTGAGGGCCATTCCCCAGAAGACCGGATTCGGTTGGAGCCCGTCCCGGGTGAAGCTCAGGTAGCCGTCATAGAGCGACTGGGTCCCTCTTTGTGCCAGGTACGAGACGACCAGCTCACCGGCGTCCCTCTCTGCGAAGGCCCACTGCACGACCGTTCCGAGACCTGGCGGGGTCATGTCGACGGGCGGGCTCCAGGTGTTCCCGCCGTCCCTCGAGACGCGCAGATCGATCGCCGATCCGTCCTGCGAGGCGAGGTACAGGTTCCCGGAGGGATCCACGCGCAGCTCGCCCTCCGCCGGCAAGGTGGTCGGCTGCCCGTCCGGCCGGTCGACGAGGGGCCAGGACTGCCCCTCATCGCGGCTGCGGGCCAGGAACGTGGTCGACCCGCATTGCACCTCGGCGTAGAGCGAGCCGTCCGGCGCCCCTTCGGGATAGTTGGGGTCTGCGTCGGCGAAGGTCTCCGAGTTGGATCCGCACTGGCTGTGCTGGGGGACGGGATTGCTGGCGATCATCGCCACCTGGCCCCAGGTGACGCCTCCGTCGAGCGACCGGTAGCAGGCCCGGTAGCCGGGAAGCGGGAGCCCCAGATTGACCGCGTCGTTGCCGCACCAGTACACGACATCGGGGTAGCCGGAAGGCTGCGGCTGGCCGGCGGGCGGCGGTGCAGACGCGAACCGCGGGTTCTCCGACTCGACGAACCCCGGGAGGCCCACCTCGTTCCAGGTCCGCCCACCATCGGGGCTCATCATCAGGTGCGCCTCGCCGGCGGGGATCTGGTCCTGCAACGGGACCTCTCCGCTCTGAGGCACCGGGTTGGCGGCCAATGCGTAGTAGAACAGCCGGCCAGTCCGGCGGTCGACGTAGAGGGCGTCGTCCTGAGGGACCCAGGTGGCGCCGGCGGGCTGGTTGAAGGACCAGGTGGCTCCGTTGTCTGAAGTGATGGCCAACCCGCCGGGGCTGAGCGAAGTGCTCAACTGCGGCCCGGGCGCCCCGGGGAGGAACCCGGTGCCGCCGAGGCCGGGGGTGATGATGGCCGGCTCGTAGACGAGGCCGCCGTCGTTCAGAGAGACGACTTGTGGTTCGGATCCGCCGAAGCCGGTGGCGACAAGGCAGGGGAAGGGCGCTTCGCGGGGCTGCGGGTCGAGCGGCACGCCTCCCGATCGGTAGGCGACCGCGGGCCGCGAAGGCTGGCAACCGGCGAGGGAATCGGCTGCCTGGCCCGAACGCCCGGGGGCGGTGACCGCCGCGCGTACGGGCTGGACGAATACGGCTGCCCCGGCGGCGAGGGCGAAGGCGCCGACAAGCAGGCGTCTCCGGGGCCGGCGCACGGTTGTTTAGTTCGCCGCGGTAACCCCGATTCCTGGCCGACGAAGGCCGTTGGCGTCGTGGGTCTCGCCGGCGAAGGTTCTTGGGCTAAGGCGGTCCCGGCCTGCCGAGCAGGAAACCCTGCGCCTCGTCGCAGCCCGCTTTCTTCACCATTTCCAGCTCGGCCGCGGTCTCGACTCCCTCGGCGACGACCGCCAGTCGAAGGCTGCGGGCGAGGTCGACCATCGCGTTGACGATGGCAGCGTCGTTGCCCCCGTCCCCCAGGCCGGCGACGAAAGTCCGGTCGACCTTGAGGACGTCGATGGGCAACCGGCGCAGGTAGGCGAGCGACGAGTACCCGGTACCGAAGTCGTCGATGGCAAGACGGATGCCTATGTCCTTGAGGGCGTTCAGCGCGTTGAGGGTGGTCGCTTCTGACGTGACGATGACGCTTTCGGTGATCTCGAGGGTCACCATCTTCGGGTCGAGCCCTGCGGCCGTGATGGTCGCGGCAACGAACCCGGCCAGGCCGAGGTCTGCGAACTGGCGGCCGGAGACGTTGATCGCGACGCCCACCCCGGTCCGGCCCGACCGCGTCCAGCGGGCGCAGTCCGCGACCGCCTGGGCGATCACCCACCTGCCGAACCCGAAGATGACGCCGCTCTCCTCTGCCAGCGGGATGAACTCGTCGGGCGAGACCCGCCCGAACCTGGGATGCTCCCAGCGGGCGAGCGCCTCGAGCCACACCACCCGGTCGCTCGACAGGTCCACCACGGGCTGGTAGTGGACCGAGATCTCCCCGCGCTCGGCCGCTCCGTGCAGGTCGTTCAAAAGTTCGGGCCGGCGGCGGAGACCTCGGTCGACCGATTCGTCATAGATCTGGTACCCGCTGCCGCCGCGATTCTTGGCGGCGTACATGGCCGCGTCGGCGCGCAGCAGGATCGATTCAGCGTCGTCGTCCGCGCCGGCGATTCCGACCCCGACGCTTGCCGACACGAAGAAGTCCTGCGGTGGGTCTCCGATCTTGAAAGGCTGACCGACGACGGCCGTCACCCGCTCGGCCACGGCAGCAGCCTCGCTTTCTGGCTCAACGAGGTCCGGGCACAAGATGACGAACTCGTCGCCACCGAGGCGGGCCAGGGTGTCGCCGGCGCGGATCACTCCACGCAGCCTGGCGGCGACCGCTATGAGCAGTGAGTCGCCCGCCGCGTGCCCGGCCAGATCGTTGACCGACTTGAAGCGGTCGACATCGATGAACAGGACCGCGAACCCGCGCCGGCGTCTCGACGGGTTGCTCGTCAGCTGTTCGAGGCGGTCGACCAGAAGCATTCTGTTGGGCAGGCCGGTCAGCCCGTCGTGGAGCGCGTTGTGAGCCAGGCGTTCCTGTTCGTCGTTCAGCTCGGCGCGGAGCTTGTGGTACTCGGACTCGAACTGCCGCACCACGTTGACGATGGAGCTGTCGGAGCCGATCCTCGCAATGTCCTTCGCGGTGGCGACGGATTTGTCGGAGATGCAGAGTTGGTGACCCCACAGGGTGAGCTTCTCGAAGGCGACGTCGCGCCAGACCAGATAGAGCTTGGTGAGCTCGCCGATCGAGATGGTGTCGTGCAGGGGCGCCTTGCCCGGCGCCGAGATCGTGTCACGCTCGCGTGCCGAAGGGAGCGTCCCGGTCACCAGGAACCTCCCCAGCGTTGAGGCGCCCAGCTCGGTCGTCGCAAGGATGTTTTCCCGGATCTGGGCGTCGGAACCGCGCGCCGAGCGGGGATGCCGTTCGTCCCACCACTGCAAGACCGCGGCCGCCACCTCGCCGGCGCGTGCCTGCACCTCTTGGCCCAGCAACACCAGCTCGTCGTCGACGTCGATCGGTACCCGGTCCTCTTCGTTCGGGTTCGTCATCGGCCGGTCCCCCTTGACCGCGATCTGCTTCTCGTCGCGTTGACCCGCATCTCGTTCTCGTCCCCCTTGTGCCATAGCTCGTTCTAGGCCGCCGCCGGCCCACTCCCACTCCCGGCGGCGAGCGCCAAGGCGCCGCCCCCCTCCCCTACCTCGTACACGTGCTCCACCCGCAGCAGTTCCTCTATCTCGGTCGCGGTGACCGGCTTGCTGAACAGATAGCCCTGACCCAACTCGCAATTGGTGGACCGCAACATCTGCAGGTGGTCCCGGGTCTCGATGCCCTCCGCGACTATCTGCAGGCCCAACGCCGAACCCATCGCAGCGACGGCAACCACGAGGTCATGGCTGGAGCGGCTCGCCGTCAGATTCGACACAAACGCCCTGTCGATCTTCATGATCTCGAGTTGTAGGCGCTCCAGGTATCGCAGGGACGAATACCCCGTGCCGAAGTCATCCACCGCTATCGAGACACCGCAGGCCGCAAGCTGCTCCACCGTCTCGACCACCGGATCGAGGTTGGTCTCGAACGCCTGCTCGGTGATCTCGAGCACGACCTGATCGTGCGCGAGTCCGTTTTGCGCGATGAGCCCGAGGACTCGGCCCACGAAGGCGGGGTCGGCGAGCTGCCGAGGCGACACGTTGATCCCGATGGCCATGCGGTGGTCAGGAAATCGCCGTTTGATCCGGCCGAGATCCTCGATCGCTACAGCGAGAACCTTGTCGCCGATCACGCCGATCGTCCCGGCCTGCTCCGCCAAGGGAATGAACGTGTCGGGGTTGACCGTGCCCAAGTTGGGATGAGACCAGCGCGAAAGGGCTTCCATGCCCCGGATCCGGCCGGTGCGCAGGTCGACGATCGGCTGGTACATCACGTGGAAGTGGTCGAGGTCGGGGTTGGCGATGCCTTCCCGGATCCTCAGATGCCGCGAGACCCGAAGGCGGTCCTCGCTATTGAGGACCTTCAGGCGGGTGCACCCGGTGACCGCCCCTTTGGCCTCGTACATCGCCGCATCGGCGTCGGCGAGAAGTTCGCCGGCGGTCTCGGGAGGCCGGCCCACGACCACCCCGATGCTGGCACCGACGTTGAAGACCCTCCCCGCGACCGCCACCGGCTGATCGAAGCAACGCAGCAGCCTCTCTGCGAGCGCGTCCCGCACACCGGGGTTGATCCTGGTCGCCACCACTGCGAACTCGTCCCCCCCGAGGCGGACGACCAAGTCCTCCTGGCGCACCGCGCCGGCGAGCCTCCGTGACAGCTCTCGCAGAACCGCGTCGCCCACTTGATGGCCGTGGTTGTCATTGATGAGCTTGAAGTCGTTCAGGTCGAGTAGAGCCACCCCGACCGGCCAACACGACTCGTCCTGCAAGGCCTGTTCCATACGTTCGGTCATCCCAAGCCGATTGGCCAGACCGGTGAGCTGGTCCCTACGCAGCGCGGACTTGAGGGTCCTTTCCCGGTGCATCAAACGCCGCACCAGGCGCTGCCGGTCGGTGGATATGGCGAACTGGCGGCCCGCCAGCGAGACCGCAACGAGCAGACCCGGGATCAGCTCCGAGTGCGGCATGGCTGAGCCGCTCACGATCATGCGCGTGGTCATCACCATGCACGCGACGAGCGGCAGGAACGGCGCCATGCTCCAGAGCGCCGATGCGGCCTGACCCCGTTGCGCGTCCGGCCCGTCGTAGCCGTCGTGCCCGTCGTGCCCGTCGTGCCCGTCGTAGTGTTCGCCGCCGTATTCGTCGTGCTCAGCCACCCACACGACGGGAGGCTGAGCCGCGGCCAGGACCAGGACGACCAGACCCGCCTCGATGAACGACCAGGGTCCCCAGGTGTGTACCCCGGCATTGGCCATGGCGGCCCAGATGGCGCCGGCGCCTTCGAGGGCAAGGCCGGCAACGATCCAGAGCACTACCCTCCTGAACGGCTGGGGGCAGCGCGCCACCACGGCGAGACCCACGGACAGCAAGAACGCAGCACCGACCGGGTAGCCGAGGCGGACCCCGCCGGACCATCCTCCCCACCACGGCCCCCGACCTATGCCAAGGGTGAGCAGCAGGTACCACAGCGAGGTGCCAGCGAGCGCGCCGTCGGCCACGGACCGGAGACGGTGGCCGGGGCCGTCGGGACCGACTGGCACGTAAAGGAGGCCGGCCACCGCCAAAGGCACGTGGGCCAGTGCGACGCCGTCCGAGTACCACGGGAATGGCGGGCCGTGCCCGTGTACCACCCGGTACAGCTGGTTCAACACGATCGCGGTGAAGACCGCCCCGACCGCCAGAAGGAGGTACAGGCGCGCGGACCGAAGGGAATCCCGCCGGCGCCCGCCCCTGAGCATTAGCACGGCGAGGACCAGCAGGGTCGCCAACGAGACCGTGCCGCGAAAGACCACGAATCTGCATCGGCTAGCTCACGGAAGCTCTGAACCGTCCCTTTCGGGAATGACCCGCATTGACTAGTTACGTGCGGCTATTTCTGGGCCGGCTCTTTCTGGCCGTTTCTCCAGGGATCCGGAGCGGGAGCCGATGGATCAGGGGTGCGCGCCCGCCTGGTGCTCAAGCTGGTGACCCTGCTCGTCCTGCTCGTCCTCACCGTCATGGGAGCCCGGGCCTGCAACTCTTCCGGGTCGGGTTCCGACCTCAACCCCTCCAAGGTGGTGGGAAACGGTCTCGCAGGCCTGTGCGCCAACCAGTCGGCTGTCGATTCGGCAGACGGGCAGACCGATTCACCGACTGGCTCACCAACCGGCTCGGGCACCGTGTTGTCGCCATCAGCTCAAAGCCAGCTGAACTCCGCGCTGGGGATGGTGGGCCAAGGTGGGGCGCCGTTGTCCTGCTCCACCACGACTAACCCCTGAAACGAGTGGGACGTTTTAGGGGCGGCGGGTTTGCTTTGGCCCGCGCAATGCGGTTTGGGTGACGATTCGCGCCGGAACAGGCCCAATTCGTCGCCCAGAGCGCAGACTGCCCCCCAAAGGGCTACTCGACCCCCCGGTCCCGCCCTTCCCAGTAGGGGGCCCGCAACTCCCGCTTCAGCACCTTCATCGCGCCGGACAACGGAAGGGGTTCGGCGCGGACCTCCACCCGCTTGGGAACCTTGTAGCCGGCGATCCTGTCTCGGGCCCACGCCTTGATCTCGTCCTCCGACGGGTTGGTTCCGTCCTTTGCGACGACGACGGCGAGGACCTCCTCCCCCCAACGCTCCGACGGGATTCCGATCACCGCCACCTGCGCCACCGACGGATTGCTGGCGATGGCGTTTTCGACCTCAGCGGAGTAGACGTTCTCCCCGCCGGTCACGATCATGTCCTTCACCCGGTCAACCAGGTACAGGTACCCGGCCTCGTCGAGGTAGCCAGCGTCGCCCGTGTGGTACCAGCCGCCCCGGAACGCGGCCTGGGTCTCCTCGGCCCGGTTCCAGTACTCCCGCATGTAGTTGCCTGCCCTTGCGCAAACCTCACCCGTCTCGCGGGGCGCCACGATGTTCCCCTGCTCGTCCTGGATCGACACCACCGACCCTGGCATCGGCCGGCCGGCCGAGCGAAGAAGGTCGCCGCCGGCGCGATGGTCCTCAGGCCCGAGGCAAGTCAGCAGCCCGCAGTTCTCGGTCATGCCGTACCCCTGGTAGATCTCCATGTCGGGGAAGGTCTTCAGGACCCTCTCGAGCAGCGCGGTCGGCATCGGCGACGCGCCGTAAACGAGGGTGTGCAGGGACGACAGCCGCTCCGGCTTGAAGTCGGGATGGTCCAGGAGCATGCCCACCATCGTCGGGACCATGACGGTCATGTTCACCGAGTGCTGCTCGATGGTGTCGAGGACCTTGGGCGGATCGAACAAGGACACGTATGTGGTGACGCCCCCCACCGCGGGTATGGCCAGGATCGCGCCGAGCGAGGCGGCGTGGAACATGGGGGTCTGGTGCAGGTAGACAAAGCTCTCGTCCATGCCCCAACGGGTCGCGACCTTGTACAGGTCGAGCATCAGGGCCCGCTGGTCGATCACGACCCCCTTCGGCAAGCCGGTCGTCCCTCCCGTGTACATCAGGATGGCGACGTCGTCTTCGTCAGGCTCGCCGGGAAGGACGTCGTCACCGGCGGCGACTATGTCCTCGTAGGACGCCTCGTGAGGTACCTCCCCGCCCAGGGTGCCCCCGACCAGCACCAGCTTCTCGAGGCCGGCTTCCTCCCGGATCTTCTCGATGTGGGGTGCGAAGAAGGCATCGGCGAAGCAGACCTTGGCGCCGGAGTCCTTGAGGATGAACGACAGCTCCATGGGGGCGAGCCTGAGGTTCAGGGGGTTGATGATGCTGCCCGAGAGCAAAGCGGCGTGGTAGAGCTCGAGGTAGTGGTGGCCGTTGAGGGTCATCACCGCGAAGCGATCGCCTTTTCCTATCCCGAGATCGGTGCGCATCCCGGACGCGAGCCGGTTGACCCGCTGCAAATGCTTCTCGAAGGTCGCGGTGAACTCGCCGTCGATCGACGCCGGCTTGGACGCCAAGCGCTCGACGACTGGAAGAAGGTACCGGTGGTAAACGAGCTCTTTCATGGGCGACCTCCGGGAGCGGATGTTACGCCCTCAGGACTTCGTCGATTTCTGCCGATAACCCAGACGTGGCTGATCTCGCCGAAATCCTGTCCCATCTGATCGAGCAAGGCGGATCGGACCTCCACCTCGGGGCGAGCAGCCCGCCGCGCATCCGCGTCAACTCGGACCTGCGTCCCGCGCCGTTCCCCCCGATGGACGCGACTGGACTGCACGCCATCCTGGCGAAGGTCCTCCCCGCCGACCGCTTCGAGGAGTACGAGCGCACGGGCGAGGCAGACTTCTCGTTGTCGATACAGGGCGTTGGCCGCTTCCGCGGAAACGCATGCCGTCAGCGGGCGACCGCCGCGATCGTGCTTCGGCGGGTGTTGCCGAACGCGGTGACAGCCGAAGCCCTCGGCCTGCCCGACATCGTCACCCGCTTGGCCGGGGAGCACCGGGGGATGATCCTCGTCACCGGACCGACCGGCTCGGGCAAGACGACGACCCTCGCGGCGATGATCGATCACGTCAACAGCACCCGGGCCTGCAAGATCGTCACCATCGAGGATCCCATCGAGGTGATCCACACCGACAAACGGTCGGTCATATGGCAACGGGAGATCGGCACCGACACAAGCGATTACGCCCAAGCGATGCGAAGGGTCCTCCGCCAGGACCCCGACGTGATCTTCATCGGTGAGATGCGCGACACCGAGACCGTCAACGCCGCCCTCAGCGCGGCGGAGACCGGGCACCTCGTGTTGTCGACACTTCACACCGCCAACGCGACCGACACCGTCAACCGGATCGTCGATTTCTTCCCCTCCTACCAGCAGCGCCAGGTCCGGCTGACTCTCGCCGGCGTCCTCAAGGGCGTGATCAGCCAGCGCCTGGTCCCGCTCGCCAGTGGCGAGGGGCGCGCGGCGGCCATCGAGGCGATGGTGGTCACCGGCCGCATAGCCGACAAGATCGTCGACCCCTCGAGTGGCGGCGACACCATCGAGAAGCAGATCGAGGACGGCGAGTACCTCGGCATGCAAACGTTCGACCAGAGCCTGTTCCGCCTGGTGCAGAGCGGCGAGATCTCGCTGCGGTCGGCGATGGCCGCCTCGACCAACCCGCACGACCTCCGGGTCGCCCTCGAAACGGCCGGCGTCCTCTCCGTCGGGGCGGTCTGAGCACCCTTCTGATCGCTCAGGGAAGCAGGGTGAAACGCAGCTCCTCTTCGCTGGTCATCCGCGCGTCGAGGGTCCTGCCGTCGAGCAGAGGAGCAACCGCCTCATCGACGAACACCCGGCACCCTTCCTGCTCTATCACCTGATCGCTGGGACCGGGTTCCTCGGTCAGGGCCAGGCCGAGTTCGACCTGGTTCCCATTGTCGCCGCGTGCGGAGATCCGCAGACCTGCGCCTGGATGTTCGATCACCAGGTCATGGATCGCCTCGGCGGCTTCTGCAGTCACGGTCAGCAAAGTTGCTCTCCAATCATGTTCGGGTCCGCGGACGCGAGCCCCTGCGATACCCATCCCTCCGCCCCCTAACCGCGCCAATTTCAAAGTCCCGAGATGCGATCCTCTTCGAGGTGACCGCCGCGGAGGCCATCAGACGAGCCTGGAGCAGCCGACTCTCCGGCCGACGGGTGTCAGGCCGACGGGCCTCGAGGGCCGTCACGGCCCTGGTCATCTTCGCCGGCTTCGCGGCCTCCTGCTCTGCCCCAAGCGCCGCCCCGCACGAGCCTCGAACCGCCCCGGGGGCGCCAACCCTCCCCGCCGCGGTCCCCTCGACCGGCGCCGCGACGTCCACCACCGATTCGACCAACATCTCGTCAGCCGGTGCGGACTGGACCACCTACGGCCACGACGCTTCCAGGAGCGGCGCAGACACCACCTCCCCGCCGGCGACCAATCCTCACCCGGCGTGGACCAGCACCCCTCTCGACGGCGCCGTCTACGCACAGCCCCTCGTCATCGGCTCAAGCGTGATAGCCGCCACCGAAAACAACTCCCTCTACTCCCTCAACGCCTCCACCGGAAAGATCAACTGGTCGCGCCACCTCGCGCCTCCGGTAAGCGGCAGCTCGCTTCCCTGCGGGAACATCGACCCTTCCGGCATCACCGGAACCCCCGTAGCCGACCCATCGACCCGCACTCTTTGGGTCGTCAGCTTCAGCCCGCCCGCTGCCCACACCCTCTGGCAGATCGACCTCGACAACGGGCAGATTCTCGGCTCCCGCCCCGCCGACCCCCCCGGCGCCGATCCCGCCAGCGAGCAGCAACGCGGCGCGCTCACGCTCGCGGGGGGAACCGTCTACATCCCCTACGGCGGCCTGTACGGCGACTGCGGGAACTTCCGCGGCTGGCTCGCCGGCCTGAGCGCCACGTCGCCAGTGGATCGCAGCATGGCTGTGTACAAGACCCCGGCCGAGCGCGCCGGCATCTGGGCGCCCCCGGGGGCGGTGATCGACGGCGCCGGCGACCTGCTCGTCGCCACGGGGAACGGTTTGCCCGCCAACGTGCCCGGCGACGCCAACAGCGTGATCAGGCTCGATCCTTCGCTGCGGGTCCTGGCCCGTTTCACCGCGCCCGACTTCCAGCACCTCTCCGAGACCGACACCGATCTCGGGTCGATTTCGCCGGTACTGCTCCCAGGAGGGAACGTGCTGCAGGTCGGCAAGGAAGGCGTCGGCTACCTGCTGCCGCCCAACCTCGGGTCCCCGCTCGAGACGTTCCACGTCTGCGGCGGGGCGTTCGGCGCCGGCGCGGTGGCCGGCGACAACATCTACCTCTCCTGCTTCGACGGTCTCTACTCGCTCAACGTCTCCGGTTCCGGCCGGCTGTCGAGCGGGTGGTCCGCAACCGGGATCCGCCCAGGCCCGCCGGTCGTCGCCGGCGGGGTCGTTTGGACGATCGACCGCAGCGGCGCCCTCGACGGGTTCAGCCGATCGACTGGAGCGAAGGTGTACAGCTATCCGGTCGCGGTGGCCGGGTCTTTTCCCACCGTGGCTGCCGCACGCGGAGCTCTCTTCGTCGCCGACGGGCATCGGATCATCGCCTTCGCCGGCGTTTGAGCAGCTGCGGTCGGGTCTGAGCGGCAGGGTCCTTGCGCGTTTCGCCGGGATCGGGGAGTATGGGCCTCAGGGGAAGGCTCCTTGGCGGGAGACGCGGGCGGTCCTGCAGGAGATCGCGCGCCACACGAGGGAGTCCCCATGGAGACCAACGCCCACAATCCTTCCTTCACCGTCAGCCTCCGCGGCTACGACCGGGAGGAGGTCGACGAGTACCTCGACTCGCTCGCTGAAGCGCTCGAGCAGGTCGACTCCGCCGAAGAGCACACCCGCCAGCTGCAGGCACACGTCAACCGTCTCAACGCCCGCATAAAGGAACTCGAGGACCGGCTGGCGACCGAGAACCCGAAGTCGGGCATGCTCCTCGGCGAGCGGATCGGCATCCTGCTGCGCCAGGCGGAGGAGACCGCCGAAGACACCGTCGCCCGGGCCGAGGCTCACGCGGCGAAGATCATCACCGCCGCCGAGCAGCGGGCCGACGAGGCGGAGCAAGTGGTCCGCGGGGCCACGGCGCGCGCCGAGGAGCAGGGCCGGCGGATAGAGGCCTCCGCCCGAGCCGACGCGGCCGAGATCGTCGCCGAGGCAGAGGGCCGGGCGACCGCCCGCACCCGCCAGATCGAGCAGTGGGCGGAGCAGGTCATCTCGCACACCCGAGCCGAGGAGGCGCGCATGCTCCAGGAGCAGAAGGCGGCGCGGGAAAGCTTCGCGGCCGAGATGGCGGAGCTGCAGGCACACCGTTCCGTCGCCCACCGCACCCTCTCCGAGCTGCGCGAAGCGGTAGGGCACGCCATCGGGATTGCCGCGCCTGATCCGGAAAAAGAGCCCCCCACCTCCGAGCCCAGCCCCTCCCCGGAAGCTCGGGTCGCCGAGGCTGGAGAGGTAGTCGACTCTGGAGAGGCCGTCGCAGCGGAGGCGACTCAAAACGGTGTGCCCGCCGGCAGCGAGGATGACGAGAACTTCGAGGAGAAGCTCGAGGCCTGGGTCAACTGGACCGGCGAAACCGAATCGGTTCGTCCCCACCCGGAGGGCTAGGGCCGACTCCTCGTCAGCGCCGGGACAGCCCGGCGCCAGAAGCGCCTATCGGTAGTTCACGACGAAGAGCTGGGTGAGGTTCGGGGTGCCGTTGTAGTTGTAGATCCCCGCGCCGGACTTGCCCGCTCCCTGGATGAGGACGTTGTGACGGTGGCCCCAACAGCCGGAGTCTCCGGGCGACTGGCAGTCGATGTTCGGGCTGTTGGATCCGTCGTCGTACATCCACACATAGTCCGCCGACAGCGCTGTGGGGTACCCCATAGCGATGTTGGATCCCCAGGTGTAGCCGGAGGGGCCGGTGGGGTCGGCGTTGTTGCGCGCCCCGTTGTAGGCCATCGAGTCCAGCGTGGAGTTCTCCGGCATCTGCGGGAGGCCGCGCACGGCACGCTCGGCGTTGGCGACCGCGACCAACTGAGCGACCGTCGACAGGGTGCTGTAGTTGGACGGGAGCGACAAGGGGCCGTAACCCTCGCCCGACAAGGCCGAGTCGATGTTGGACAGGGCGGCCTGGTCGCACGCCGTCGCGCTGTAGGAACTGCCGAAGCAGGCGGTGTCGTAGTCACCGCTTGGCGCAGTCGACTGGGAGGGGTCCTGGTTGGGGGGAAGCGGGTTGCCCGAACCGGATCCTCCCGAGCCGGTCGAGGAGGCGGCGAGCGGCGCGTCCATCGACGCCACCCCGCCGGTGTCGGTCTGCAGCCAGTAGCCGCCGTTGCCGGCGCTGGTCACACCCACGCCGTGCTGGCCGTTTGCAGGGAAGCTGTTGGCGCCGGAGCCGTGGAACTGCGCGTCGCCGAAGGTGAATACGCCTCCGTCCTTGGCGACAAGCCAGTAGCCGTGCGCATCAGGGGTGGCAGCCACGCCGGCGATCGGCTGGTTCAGCTTGGTGGCGCCGGTGGACCCGTAGAACGCCGCGTCGCCGAAGGTGAAGATCCCGCCGTCCGCCGCGACCAGCCAATAACCCCGCCCGTCCGGCGTTGACGCCATGCCCACCACCGGCTGGTTCAGCCTGATCGCCCCGGTCGACCCGTAGAACGCCGCGTCGCCGAAGGTGAAGATCCCGCCGTCGGATGCGACCAGCCAATAACCCCGCCCGTCCGGCGTTGACGCCATGCCCACCACCGGCTGGTTCAGCCTGATCGCCCCGGTCGACCCGTAGAACGCCGCGTCGCCGAAGGTGAAGATCCCGCCGTCGGTGGCTACCAGCCAGTAGCCGTTGCTGCTCGGAGTGAGGGAGGTGCCGACGATTGGCCGGCTGAGTTGGCTTCCGGACATGTCGCCGAGGACCGGCGCCGGCGAGTTGGCGACCACGGTCCCGTTCGGGTAGGCGGCCCAGAAACCGTTGCCGCCGGCCCGGATCGCTTCGCCTACCGAGCGAGCCCCGCTGTATCGGACGGTCGGTGTGGTCGTCGGCATGTGGGTCAGGGCGAGCCGGGTGGCCAGCATTTCCGGCGACTGGGCCAGGTGGGTGGTGTGGGTGGTGTGGGCCGCCGATCCGTGTGCCGCCTTGGCGACGGGAGGGAGCACGGTGTGAAGGATTGCCGCGCTCACGCTGAGGCCGAGAAGGGTGGCGACCGAGGCAGCGGCCGCCGTCGTTTTGGTCCATATGCGCCGATGGCTGGTCATGCCTGGCTATCGGGCACTGACCACAACGGGTCCAACTTTTCCGGGTTATCCCGCCTGAACTAACTAGTCCGGTCACCTGCAGTGCCGGCGAAGAACACGCCGAGTGAGGAAAATGGCGTAGCCCCGCCGCGTCCGGAGAAACCGGAAAACAGTTTCCATGCGCGAAGTGCGTGCCCCCGCCCCAAGCAGAGATGTTGCGCCGCGGCGGTGGTCGTCTGGCTTTAGCGCTAAAGGTCCGGGTTTTGATCTCGTTGGGACTTGGCGTCTTCGATCAGTCCGGAAATACAAGAAGGCGGGCCCTTCGCGGGCCCGCCTTCCTCGGTGCTTTCGGCTTTGGCGGAAGCCTGGCGCCGGCTTTCCGCCGGCTTGCGCCAGCTTTGCGTCCGGCTTTCCGCCGGCTTTCGCGCCGGTCTTATGCCAGTTCTCCGGTACATCTCGCCTTTGCGGGACGACCGGAACACAAACCTTCAAATTTTTACCGCAAAGCCTGTTTGTACCTCAAAAACCCAGGTTCGAGCGGGTAGCAGGTCATTCCGCATTCCCCCGCTCCGCCCGCCGGCCGCCGCGCTTCCGGCAGCCGGTCGGCAGCTCCCGGGCTACTTCAGCTCGACGGTGGCGCCGGCGCCCTCGAGCTGGGCCTTGGCCTTCTCGGCGTCCTCCTTGCTGACCTTCTCGAGGACCGGCTTGGGCGCCGCGTCGACGAGGTCCTTGGCCTCTTTCAGGCCGAGGCTGGTGAGCGCCCGGACTTCCTTGATGACCTGGATCTTCTTGTCGCCGGCGGCGGACAGGATGACATCGAACTCGTCCTGCTCCTCCTCGGCCGGCGCCTCCGCCCCGGCTCCGCCGGCGGCCGGCGCCGCCGCAACCGCGACCGGGGCGGCCGCTGTTACGCCGAAGCGCTCCTCGAAGTCCTTGATCAGCTCGGAGAGCTCGAGGACGGAAAGCGATGCGATGCTGTCGAGAATCTCTTCCTTGGTTGCCATTTCTGGTTGCTCCTACTCCTGGGTTCGGTCTGTTACTCGGATGTTGGGGCGGCGCCGTCTTCGGCTGCGGCCTCGGGTGCGGCTTCCGCTGTGGCCTCGGGTGCGGCTTCCGCCGCCGCTTCGGGAGACGCTTCTGGCGCGGC
>CAZCCS010000034.1:0-14780 GCA_964497005.1 uncultured Acidimicrobiaceae bacterium
CTTGAAGGTCGACCCCGGCGGGTACCGGCCCTGCAATGCTGCGTCGAACTGGCCACTGACCGGCGTGCTGACGGCTGCCAGGACCTCGCCGGTCGAAGCGCGCACCGCGACGAGCGCCCCGGGTTGGACGAGCCCGGTGACCGCCTGCTCCGCGGCCTTCTGAACGGCGGGATCGATGCTGGTGTTGACCGGCGAGCCGGGCTTCGGGGAAAAAGACGCCAGGGTCGCGCCGCTCGATCCGTCCTTGTGCAGCACGCCGATCGTCGCGCCCGGTGTCCCGGCGAGCTGCTTCTCGTAGGCCTGTTCAATCCCGGTCTGGCCGACCGTGCTGTCCGCCCCGTACGCCGGCCCCAGCTGCGACAGCTCCTCGGCGGTCACCGGGCCGAGCGACCCGACCAGCTGCGCCGCCAGCGCGGGGGTTATCGCCGCCCTCTGGGTCGTCCTTTTGAAGACAGTCCCCGCCGCCGCATACAACGCGCTGCCGTTGCCTCCCATCTGGTCGTACTGCGCCTGGGTCAGTGACAGCACCGGCTCGAAAAAGTCCGGGTGCGCGCCCGCCGCGCTGAGCGCGGAGGACACCGCCTGAGTGGTGGCGCCGGCCGCGACGAGAAGCGACGTCAACGCAGCAGCGTCTTTGACCCGCGAGCCCTCGATACCCACCTCGACTATCGGCGCGTCGGTGGTGAGCGGCGCGCCGCCGGCGCCGACGATCGCCGCCCGCGTTGTCCAGCTGCGTGACATCACCAGCCGGTCCCCCGTCACCAATCCCGGCGCCACCGTCGCCGGCGACCAGCTAACCAACCAACGCCCCGACCTGTTGACCAGCTTGACCGTCGAAGAGACCTGCCACGTTCCTATGCCGCCGGGCAGCACGTAGCTGCTGGACAGGGCCGCGGACGCGGTCGACCCTTTTTCCAAAGGCCGATCTGCAGTTCGGACGACCGAGGTCACCGGCACGCCGGCGAGGATCGACTTGGGCGAGTCCTGCTGCGCCGGCGGGAGCGCCATCAGCTTGTACATGGACGGCCAGTCCGACCGGTCCCACGCGGACAGGAACGAGGCGAGCGTCGACCGCGGCGTGCTGGAGGAACCGCCGCACGCGGCCAAGCCGAGGCCAAGGGAGATGATGGTGGCGAGAAGCGCCGGCAGTCGTCGGCTGATGGTCAGCTCCGGTAGGTGCGCGGCGCCCGGTAGGACGCCCCGACGACCGGCTTGCCGGTGCCCGACGTCCAGCGCCACTGGACCGAGATCCGTCCCGGAACGCCCGGGCGGTGTTGCCTCGGGACCGAATGCTGCCAGTCGGCCTGGCACCGTCCGCCCATAACGAGGAGGTCGCCGGGGCCGGGCTCGACGACGAAGCCCTCGGACTCCGGGCGGGCAAAACCGTCACGGAACGGCCGAAGCGCGAACGGCCTCGGGCCTCCGAGGGTGAGGATGGCGACGATGGTGTCGTCGAGGTAGCGCAGGTCCCGGTCCCGGTGGAAGGCCATCGAGTCCCTGCCGTCGCGGTAGTAGGCCATCCCGCCCTGGCTCAAGGTGACCCCGTAGAGGCGCATCAGGCTGCGCCGGGCTTCTGCGAGTATCTCGCCTGCGTCGCCGGGAACCTGGTGGGCGCCCGCCCCGAGCCTCGGCTCGTCCACCCACTTCTCGTAACGGAACAGGCGACCCATCCGCCACGGCGTCTGCTCGGCGACCTGCTCGTAGAGGTCTGCGCCGCCGGGAAGCCACCCCTTGGCGAGGTCGAGCCACGAACCACCGCCGAGGTCGCTCCGCTTGATGTTGGAGGTCGCTAGCTCGCCGGGCATCAAAACGACAGTAGAGGATCCGCGGTTGCAGCCGGCTAAGTCGGGCAGGCTGTCTTGGTGGCCAACGACGACAAGCAGGGGGCCGCCCCGGCACCCACCTGGCGCGACCTGCCGGGCCCCCTCCTCCGACTGGCCGGAGACTACGCCTGGCGCCTGATCGCCGTCGGCTTCGTTTTCTACTGGGTCGTCGTCCTGGCGCACCACCTGACCCTGGTCGTTGTCCCCTTCCTGATCGCGCTGTTGGTGACCGCCCTTCTCAGCACCCCTTTGCGGTGGATGCGCCGGCGGGGGGTTGGGCGTGGCTGGGCGACCCTGGCCACGATGCTCCTTGCGTTCATCGTGCTCGGGGGGATCCTCACGCTCGTCATCGTCCGAGCAGCCGAGCAGGCACCGCAGTTGGGCAACGAGATCAACAACCTTCTCCCCCACGTCAAGCACTGGCTCATCACCGGCCCGTTGCACCTGAACGCCAAATCCGTCAACAACCTCTCGCAGACGATCACCAACACGATCACCAAGAACAGCTCCACGATCGCGTCGACGGCGCTGTCCACCGGTCGGGAGGCGCTCAACTTCGTCGGCGGGTTCCTCCTGGTGGTGTTCTCGACGATCTTCCTTCTCTATGACGGACAAAGAGTGTGGGCGTATGTGGTCAAGATCGTGCCGCCGGCAGCGCGTGAGCGCGCCGACGTCGCAGGGCATGCTGCGTGGACCACCCTCAGCCACTACGTGCGCGGGACGCTGGTCGTGGCCGCTTTCCACGGCGTCGTCATGGCGATAACGCTGACGCTGCTCGGCGTCCCGTTGGCGTTTCCTCTCGCGGTGGTCATCGCCCTCGGCAGCTTCGTGCCGCTCGTCGGCGCGGTCCTAACGGGCGTTCTCGCCATCGCGATTGCCGGGCTGGCGAAGGGACTGGTCGCGGCGATCATCGTTTTCGCGGTGCTGATCATCGACGGCCAGATCGAGGGGCACGTCCTCCAGCCGTTCGTCGTCGGCCGATATGTCAGGGTTCACCCCCTCGGCGTGGTGCTCGCGCTCGGCGCCGGAGGGCTGCTGTTCGGGATCTTCGGGGCGGTGGTCGCCGTGCCGTTCGTCGCGTGCATCAACAGCGGCATTCAAGCGGCAAGGCACTATTCGCCGGCAAAGGACCCTTCGCCGGCAAAGGACCGTTCGCCGACAGAGGACCATCCGGCGGCCAGTACGCCCCACGAAGGAGGCGAGATTCCACCCGCAGGTGGATGACCTGCGGGCACATCCGGCCGTACCCTCAAAAGCGTGCCCAGAGACGAGGAGATCCGGAAGGTTGC
This sequence comes from uncultured Acidimicrobiaceae bacterium, assembly GCA_964497005.1. Classification (GTDB taxonomy): domain Bacteria; phylum Actinomycetota; class Acidimicrobiia; order Acidimicrobiales; family Palsa-688; genus DASUWA01. The sequence goes on from CAZCCS010000034.1 coordinate 3,113, forward strand.
CGAGGACATCCGGGCTCTGGCGCGCTCGTTGGCACGCGACTTCCGTGAGGCTGTCGACCAGTCCCGCGCCGGCGGGAACAGGCCGGGCGAGGCGGTTCGCCACGGGCTGAAGGGTGTCGCGGAAGAGGCGAAGCGGGGAGTGAAGGACACGTGGGCGGACCTTGGTCCGTTTTCCGGGCCTTGCGGGCCGGGCAAGCACTGGCAAAGGGAATGGGCCCGCCACAACCGTTACCGCTCCCGCTACGCCAACCGGTACTGGTTCCCCCCGGCCCCGTCGCCCGGCGTCCCCGGATCGTCCCCCGGGGAGCCGGTCGGTGGGGTGGATGACCGGGTGGGTTGGCCCGGCGGGCCAGGTTTCGGTGGAGCGGGAGGGTACGGGTCCGGGCCGCCGGGTTCGGGGCCGCCGGGATACCCCTCGCCGACGCCGGGGGCGCCGTCGTGGAACCGCCAGCCGCAGCGGCAGTCGCACCGGAAGGCGCGCCGCCTCGGGCTGCCCCCGGTTCGCCGGCGTTGGGACGGCACGACGGTGTTGGGAATGCTGGGGGTGCTGTTCGGGGTGGCGTGGTTGTTGTCGGCGTTGCACGCGATCCACGTGTCGGCGGAGGGCGTCGTCGCGGTTGGTCTGATGCTCCTCGGTGCGGCGATGATCGTCACCGGCCGGACCGACTGGAGCCTCAGCCGGCGCTCGTGGCCGGTCTGGCTGGGCTTCGGCCTGGTCGTGGTGCTGATCGCCACCTCGGCCACCTTCGGGACCAGAAGCATCTCCTTCGGGACGAAGTCGGTCCCTGCCATCCACTCCGGCCAGACCGTTAGCGGCGGCTTCGGGAACCTGACCGTGGACGCCGCGCCTCTGTCGGGCGGGGGCCAGATCACGGTGACCAACGTCGCCGGCGTGGTCCGCGTCCGAGTTCCGGCCAACACCGAGACGGTCGTCAACGCCAAGGTGCTCGCCGGCGAGATCTGTGCAGCAGGGATCCACCGGGCTGACGGCGTCGGCGCCACCGTTGACGGCCTGCACCTCACGCCGGCCTCGCCAGCCTCCGATGGGAGTTCGCCTCCCGTCCTGACCGTGAACGTGCACGAGAGCTCAGGCCAGATCCTCGTGGGAGGCTCCGGATGCAGCCGATGACGACCCAGGGGGACCCGGTGCCCGCCTACTACCTGTATCGGACCAAGCGCGTTGCGATTGGGATGTTCTTCCTGCTGCTGGGAGCCGCTTTCCTCGCCGACAGCGCCGGCATCTTCCGGGTCACCGCCGCCTTGTTCTGGCCGCTTTTCATCATCTCGGTCGGGACCGGGATGCTCTTGCACCGGGCCCGCCGCCTGCAGGTCGAAGAGGACCGCAGTGCGCAGCTCGCCGTCGCCGAAGAACGAGTGCGCATCGCGCGGGAACTGCACGACATCGTCGCCCACGGCGTATCGCTGATGACCATCCAGATCGCCGCGGCTCGCCGGGTCGGGGCGACCAAACCCGAATCCGCCACCGAGTCACTCGAAGCGGCCGAGCAGACCGGGCGGCAGACTCTCAGCGAGCTCGAGGGAATGCTCGCAGCTCTTCGAGGGGCCGACGCCTCGATCGGCGCGGCGGCCGGCGGCCCGGGCGAGCTCGACGGCGCCTCGCGTACGCCGTTGCCCAGGATCGTGGACATCAAGCCGCTGGTGGATGCGATCCGACAGGCCGGACGGACGGTGACCTACAGCGTCCTCGGGGACGGATCGCACCTTCCCCCGAGCGTCGAGATGACCGTCTACAGGGTCGTGCAGGAAGCCCTGACCAACGCGGTCCGCTACGCCGGCGACGCACCGATCGACGTGCAGCTGATCATCGGGCCGACCTCGGTGACCGTCTTCGTCGACGACGAGGGTCCCGGCACGGGAGCACCTTCGCGCCAGTCCGTCGGCGGATCAGGGCACGGCATCGCCGGTATGCAGGAAAGGCTGGCAACCGCCGGCGGGACCCTCGAGGCCGGACCGCGCAACCCCGGGCCGGGCTGGCGGGTGTACGCCACGATCCCGGTACTGCCGGCGCTTACCTGAGCTGGGCATAGCGGCGTATCACGCCGAAACCGGCTATTCGACTGTTATGGCATGATCCGACAGAATCTGCGCCGGAACACAACGATATACACCTGAAGGGCGCGGCGTTGCTAGGATTTACCGCCGATGGCCGACAGATACGTGTTGCAGCATCAGATTCTTGGTGCCGGCCCGACTGGAACGGGTTGGACCAAGGAGTTCCCCACCCTCGACGAAGCCCGCCACGCGGCGGATGAGCAATGGTGGACGGCGGACGCCCGAGCGATCCGCCAGACGATCTCGGACGCCTCGACAGGAGAGCAGTACGTGCGCCGCCAGGATGGGGCTTGGATCACAGTCCCTCGCGCCGGTCATCATCTTCGGGGCAAGTAGCGAGTTCGGTTCAGCCGCCGGCTCCAGACGGCGCTGGCTGATCAGCAACCCTCTTCGCCGGCCGGCTCCATGAGCTCGATCCGGTTGCCGAACGGGTCGTCCACGTAGATACGGAAATAACCGTCGAGCGGCTCGTCCTCGCTGACTTGCACGCCGGCATCCTCCAGCTTGGCGACGAGCGCCGTTAGGTCCTCAACCAGCAACGCAGGGTGAGCCTTTCGGGCGGGCCGGAAGTCAGGCTCGACCCCGAGGTGGATCTTTAGTGACCCCTGCTCGAACCAGCATCCACCCCGTCGTGCGAGATTTTCGGGCTTCGGAGTCTCGCTGATTCCGAGTAGCCCGCTGTAGAACCCCCTGGCGTCGTCCTCCCGCCCCGCCGGCATCGCCAGCTGCACGTGGTCGATCCGGAGGACCTGCACTGCACCATCCTCGCAGGCCCGGCGCCCGCGAGCAGACGCGGTCGCGGCCCCTCACCAACCCAAACACTGCACCGTGAGCCGCGACCGGCGAAACTGGTGCGGTGATCCGCCTTCTGATCGCCGACGACGAGGCCATGGTCCGCAAGGGTCTACGCCTGGTGCTTGAGACCGAGGACGACCTCCAGGTGGTGGGTGAGGCTTCGGACGGTTACGAGGCGATCGACGAGACGAAGCGTCTCCGGCCGGATGTGGTCCTAATGGACGTCCGGATGCCGCGGTTGGACGGCGTCGAGGCCTGCCGGCAGATCGTCGAGGACAGCCAAACCAAGGTGGTCGTGCTGACTACGTTCGACCTCGACGAGCACCTCTTCGCAGCCATCCGGGCCGGCGCCAGCGGTTTTCTTCTAAAGGCCTCGCCTCCTGAGGAGCTCGTGTCGGCGATCCGGGCCGCCCACGCCGGCAACGCCCTCGTCGAGCCGAAGATGACCAAGCGGCTCCTCGCCGAGTTCGCCCGCCGGCCCGAGATGCCATCGACCGGTGAGGTACCCGACCGATTCGCCGAGCTCACCGACCGCGAGGTCGACGTTCTGAAAGAAGTCGTGCGCGGAGCCAGCAACGCCGAGATCGCCGAGCGGCTCTATATCAGCGAGACCACCGTCAAGACCCACGTGAACCACATCCTGACCAAGCTCGGCGTCCGGGATCGGATTCAAGCGGTCGTCCTGGCCTACGACTACGGCCTGGTCGAGCCCGGCGGCACCCGCACCTGACGCGCAACGACAGTGTGTCGGTTGAAGACAGGGCGCCCGACGGCCCGACCCGCCCGACCAGCAAAAGTGGACACAGTTACCACGGGCGAGGTCGCGACGCCCCCTAACTTTGTCCTGCTCTTGCGCTCAGAATCGACGCGAAGTGGCCAGAGTTGGCGGCTCCGCCTCGAACGGGCCTGCCAACCCTGACCACTTCCGCAGCCTCGCCCCGACGATGCCCGGTGCGGGCCGCGAATCAGCCGGAGGGTGGAGGCCAAATCGCCCCCACGGACGATGCCGACGAGGACCCCCGCTCGTACGCTGATATCCAAGGAGGAAGACAATGCACAGCTACGAGACCGGTCCCTACGGCACCGGCCGCACCTTTCGAGAGTTCGGCTCGGACGAGGAAGAGCCCAAGCGCCACAGCATGTTCAGCCTGATTGCTCTGGTCGCCCTCATCGCGGTCGCGGCGGTTCTGGCGTTGGGGCTGGTGTTCCTGATCCTCGGGACCCTCTTCAGCCTCGCGGGCGCAATCTTGAAGGTCGCGATACTGGCGGCAATAGCCGCGCTCGTGTGGCGACGGGTCATGCGCCGGCGGCACAGTCATCACATTTAGGCTTCATGGTTAGGGACACATTTGCGACTCCCGGGACCTCCGTCCGAGACCAGTGCACGCTGGATTTACGAGGGTCCACCCGGCGAGCAAATAAAGCCCTATGGGACCCTTGACACACCTACGCTCAGAGCCGTTGAATGTGGGAACCAACTAAACGGAAGCTGGCGCTGTGAGAACCCCAGGCCAGCGGAAGAGGAAAGGAGGGCCCGTGGGAACATGGAGCTCGTCCGAGGAGGAAGGTCCACCCGGTTAGATCGGGGTTCGGGTCGTCCGACGATCCGAGCCCGTAGCAGTCCGTCGCGGCTGTGGACCCTTGACTTGGCTGGCCCTATGGCTGGGTGGTCGTTGCGACGACCCCCGGGACGAGGCAGTCCCAAAACACACAGCGGCAACCACGGTCGCTGACGGAACGAAAGCTGGCGCAGGGCGAGCTCAAGGTGGGCTGCCGTGCGCCACTTTCGCGCGTCGGCTTCGGTTCGGGTCAGCGGCGAATGGCCTTCTGCCGGCGACCCTCGCGTGGCCCTCCGGCTGCTGCCCGTGGGACGATTGACCCGTGAGCGATCCCGCCGGCTACCCGACCGACCCCGCCGGCTATCTCGAATCCCCCACTTCAAACGGCGGCAGCCCCACCAACGGCCGGGATCCAAGCCAGCCCACGCCGGGGGGTGCCGTCGAGCGGCGCCGCGGGGCCGATCTCACCCCGGCCGAGCGAGGTCAGCGGAGGCACAACCGGCGCCTCTTGCTGACCATCGCCATTCCGGCGGTCATTCTCGGGATCGCCGCGCTGATCGCGTCGGTACTCGCCGACGCCGGCACCCCCAAGCCGCACCCGCTGTTCGTGCCGGCGGGCTACCACGCGGTGGGCGATGGGGTGTTTTCGTACGCGGTGCCGAACAACTGGTCCAAAAACGACGCCTACTCCGACGACGCCGGCGACCTCGAGACGTCGGGCACGACCGGTTGGGTGGGCGACCACCTCACCGCCCGGCCGACCGCGCCAGCGCCGGGCGAGGCCCCCCCGCAAGTCTTCGAGTCTTTCGGCCAGGACCGCCCGACACCGTTCGAGGTAGGCACCGCCGTGCAGATCCAGGTGCCGCGAACAACCGTCGCGTACCGCTACGACATCACCCGACCCGGCGGGTTCTCTGCGACGGCTGTCGACGCGTGGGAATCGTCTTCCGGCGCCGAGCTGTGGCTCATCGTCCAGGCCGACCCGCAGACCACCGCCCGGGTGATCTCGACGCTCAACGGCTGACGATCTCGGCGGTGCTGACTAGGGGACGGCGAAGCCGAAAATCGGCATGCCGTTGTACTCCATCGAATGACTCGGCAGGAACGGCCCGTTCATCACCACGTTGAAATAGCCCGTCGGTGCGGGACCCGCGTCGCCCTCGATAGTGTCGATCGACCCGTCGGGCCACACCTGGGCGACGATCCCGGTGTGCACTGCTGTGAAGACGTTCTGTGGTCCAGTGCCGTACAAGATGATGTCGCCCGGAGCCGGTCGGGCCCACGGCGGCAAGACCCGCGTGTGCTGCGCGGCCCAGGTGTAGATGTCACCGACGAACGGGTACCGAGGGATCGGCACCCCGGCCCGCTCCCACACCCACGTCGCGAACAGAGCGCACCACGCCTCGCACGGGCCGTAGGGGTTGCAGAAGTACCCGGTATCGGGATCCTCGTGGATCTGGCTGGCCGCGATGGAAACGATGGCGCCGCCCCCTCCGGGATGGGCGAACCCGGTCTCGAAGGCGTCCGGCTCGAGAAGCCAAAAGCCCTTGCCGCTGTTGGTGCGGGCAATGGCCGCAATCGGTTGCGTCCTGGGGGCGGACAGGTTGTTGCCGTAGGGCAGGGCGTCCCCCTGGCTGTACACCGCACCGTCTGCGTTGGCGATCCAGTAACCCTGGCCGTCTTTGGTGGCGGCGATACCCGTCGCCCACCCGGCGATGCCGTGCGACGCCGGCGTCCCGAAGAAACCGGCGTCCCCGAAGGTGAACATCCCGGCGTCGCCGGCGACCATCCAGTAACCGTTGCCCGAAGCCGTTGCCGCGATGCCAACGACCGGTGCGTTCAGCTTCACCGCGCCCATCGAGCCGTAAAAGTGGGCATCACCAAAGGTAAAGACGCCTCCGTCGGCGGCTGCAAGCCAATAACCGTGTCCACTCGGCGTCGCGGCTATCCCGACAACGGGCGAGTTGAGGGGATGGCCGCCCATCGACCCGTAGTACGTCGCGTCTCCGAACGTGAAGATTCCCCCATCGGCCGCCGCCAGCCCGTAGCCGCCGCCGTCCGGCGTCGCCGCCATGCCAACGATCGGCGAGTACAGATTGATCCCGCCGGCGGAGCCAAGGAACGGCGCTCCCCCGTACGAGAAGACCCCTCCGTCGGCGGCAACGACCCAATATCCGTTGTTTGCGGGGTCCGCGGCCATCGCCACGATCGGCGCCGACAAAGGAGTCGACGGCGGGCCGCCGGCGAAGACCGCGTCGCCATACGCCAGAACTCCGGCGTCCGAATATGCCGCCAGCGTGGCGCGCAGGGCCGCTCGCCCACCGGACGCGGACAACATGAGCCCAGCCGCGCAAGCCAAGGCCAACATCCCGCACAACCCGCCCCGCCAACCAGCCCTGCTACCCACCGGTTGCAGACAGTAGCGGCCAGGACCCTACGGATCCCGGATTAGGTACCTACGCTTCCCCAATTTCTGCGAAACCAGATGCGGCGCGCTGTGGTAGGCATTCCGGCGTAGGTTCACGCGGGATCGGAGCAGCGTGACAGAGCGTCAGCACGACGTTGTCATCGTCGGAGGCGGGCCAGCTGGGGTGAGCGCCGCGCTCGAGTGCAAGGACGTAAGTCTTGACGTCGTCCTGGTTGAGGCCCGAGCCGCGCTCGGCGGCCAGCTAACAGAGATCTCCCACTCGGTGCGCAACGTAGCCACGGGCCTTTATGCCGATGGGCCGGCACTACAAGCGGGGCTGCAGAGCGTGGCCGAACTCCTCGGGGATCGGGTCCGACTAGAACACGCCGTGAGCGCTGCCGACCTAGCGGAGGGGTGGATCGAGGCCGGCGATCAACGGCTCTACGGAAGAGCGGTCCTGATCGCGACTGGCAGCACCCCCGAGCATCTCAGCGTGGCGCCCAACGGGTCGTTCGGAGGAGACGTCACCTACCAGGTCGAGAGCGACCCCGACCGCTTCATGGGACGGCCGGTCGTGGTCGTCGGAGGCGGAGACAGCGCGACGCTGGACGCTCTTTTTCTGGCTCAGAGGGGATCGTCGGTCATACTCGCCCACCGCTCAGAGGAGCTGACCGCGAGGCATGACATCGTCGCTCAACTCCGAGCCGAGAGGCGCATCGAAGATCTACCGGGGTGGCAGGTCGATTCGCTGAGCGGAGGCGAGCGTCTGGAAACCGTGGATTTGGTGCGACCCGCGACCGGCGAGCGGAGAACGGTCCCAGCCGGCGGATTGGTGATCAAGATCTCCCGCGATCCTTGCACTGAGGTGTTCCGCTGGCAGTTGGATCTGGATCGGCGGGGATTCATCGTCGCCGACGGAGAGCTACGAACATCTTGTCCAGGCGTGTTCGCCGCCGGTGACGTGGTGAGCGGAGCGTACTGGCGGGTGTCCAACGCCTTGGGCCACGGTTCCCTTGTATCGCGATCGATCCTTCGTTACCTGCAGGATGGAGCCGGGACCGATCCGAGTGCGCGCCGGCGATCGCCTGACAGGCCGGCGCTGTGACGGCGAACCTCTTGCTGCCACCGGCTGCAGACATAGTCGCCGAAATGGAGAGGGCCGTCGCACGAGGCCCGAAGTCCGGCACCCTCAGCTGGCAGACCGACGGACCCAGCTGGGCCAACCTCATCCTCGCTTTGGTGGACTCCAACATGCGGCAGTGGGACCTAGAGGACACGACCCGCGATCCGGGAGCGAGCGACGCAGAGGTCGCAAACGCGAAGCGAGAGATCGACCGGCTCAACGGCGGCCGTCACCGCCTGGTGGAGGAGATCGACTCGGCCATCGATTCCGTGCTCTCCCAACCGGATACGGCCCCGATCGCAACCGAAAGCCCGGGCATGGTCTTGGACCGCCTATCTGTCCTCGTCATCCGACGGGCTCGCACAGCCGCGGTCTCGTCGCGCGCGCCGGGCGTTGCCGATCGGGCACTCGCCCTCGAGTCACAGGTTGTGGCCTTGTCGCTCGCCCTGGACTGCTACATGAATGAATTGCGGGACGGCACTCGACGGTTCCTTCGCTACGAGTCCTTCAAGCTCTATGGGCCATCCGCGACGGCGGTCGCTTTAACGAAAGAGTGAAGCCGATATCCCCCGCGGTTGAACCCGCACAACACGCGCCCGGCGCCGACGGCGAGGTGGGCGATACCAAGCGACGAGCCGGCGACAGGGTCTGTCGAATGGCGGCTGATTCCGGTACGCGGGTCGATCATGTGTAGGCACCCTGTGCGGGTGGCGACCACCAGAAAGGATCCGAAAGGCGCCGCTGCGACACCACCGGTACCCCAGGCGACATCTCCCGGCAGGTGCCCGCTCGCGACGGTCTTGCCGTCGGCTGGCTCAACCACCGCGAATCCGCCTCCACCGAGGCTCTCCCAGTCGTAGTCGTCGACGTCTGTTCTGCTGTCGGGGCCCGCCGCCCAGATCGCATCGCGGTGCCAGGCGATCGTCGCGACGCGGAAATCGAGATTCACCTGCCACTTGGGAGTCCCGACGTCACCGCCCACAACTGGAACCAAGGTCAGCTTTCCGTCGCCTCCTACGGCAACCAGGGGATCGCCGGCGGAGGAGACGGGACACAGCGCGGTGACCTCTCCGAGGCTGGTGGCGCACAGTCTGGATGGAATGCTGGCCGCGTCAGAAGTGGCGTCGAGGCGATCGGAAACCAGCAGACCGAGCGCGCCGTCCGATCGCGGCGCCGAGGCCACCAGACGCCCGGCCGCGATGACCGTTCGCTCAACATCGGGGACGAACTCCCAGGTGGACGACGCGGTGACCAGCCGTCCGTCGCGATGTCGGAGAAGGTCGTCGCGCCGGAATGCCCGGACGATCCCAAAATGGTTCAGGACCACCACCAGCCCGAGTTCGCGCACGTCCAGAATGGAGTGAACGTCAAGGTCGTACTGGGACGCCTCGTCATCGTGCGGGTACAGCGTCGACCCGAAGACAGCACAGGCGCGCAGCTCGGTTTCGGCGAACACCACGTTGCGCCCGAGGTTGTTCCAGCACACCAGATCGTCAAGGATGACGACGCGGCCGATTCCTTCGGGTTGGCTGTTGCGCACGCCCGCGTCGGCCGCGGCGTCGACGTCTTGGTGGGCGAGCCCGGTGATCACAGAAGCTGCCGGAGCAGGGTGACGGCGTCCGCCGGCCGCGTGCTGGCCAGGCATGGCGCCCCCGACGGGCAGCGCCGGGGCGTGGGGCGAAAGTTCCGCATGCTGACGGTCCGGTTGTACGCGTAGGTCATCTCGTGGTCGATGCAAAGCTCGGTGCATTCGGGGGCCCGGAGCGCCGCGCAGTGCGGCCACTCGCGCACATACACCGAACTCCGGCGGCAGATGGTGACAGTGGGTGTGCTCTGCTGGGCCGCGATGTGGGTGAGCCCGGTGTCGACGCCGATGACGCCCCGACAGGCCGACAGCACGTCGACCGCGACTGCGGGGGTGGGTGCAACCACAGAAGGGACACCCAAGTCGTTCAGCGGTGATGGGCCGTTCCCTCTCACCACGTGAGCGACATCGTGGCCGGCGGCGCGCAGGATGGCGACCACGGCGGCCCAGTGATCGACGGGCCAGCTCTTGTCCGCACCATCTGTTTCGTGCACCAGCAGAACCGTGCGGTCGAGATCGACTCGAGGGTACGCATCAAGTGCAACCGGTCGGCTGAAGTCGGCCTTGATGCCGAGATCGGTGGATATGCGATCCAGGATGTCGTTGATGTTCAGCCGTCCGAACTCGGCCTCAAAGGCGGGCGAGCCCCACCAGAAGTCGCGTTGGAGTGGATGGTCGCGGAGGTCTATAAGTCGATCCCCGGGCCGACACTCCAGATCGACCTCGTCGATCACTCCCGCCAAACCCCCAATCCGCTCCGACAGCAGCCGCTGCGAGGGCGCGCGGGCGACCAACCAGACCGAGGGATCGTCCTTGATGAGCGCTTGGATCGCCGGGAGGGAGACCACCAGATCCCCGAGCCCGAACGACACCGGGGCGATAAGCGTGCGGTGCATGCTCAAGCAGAGGAGTACGAGGTCCGGTCCTCGATCCCGGCGTCGGCAAAGGCCTTGCGGCGCTCGGCGCATTTGTTGCAGCTCTGGCAATGCAGGTCACCGACGGGTGCCACGCACGAGAAGGTGTGCTCCAGCGGGAGGCCGCGGCCACGCTCCAAGACCTCGGCCTTGGTCAGCTCTGCAAACGGCGTAAGGACCTCGAGTTGACGACCGAGGGCCAGGCCGGCCATGTCGGCCACGCCGGACAGGAACGCTGGACTGCTGTCGGTGAATGGGTTACCCCGAAGTGTCCCGAGGGCGATCCGCCCGACGTCGTGCAGAGCGCACCAGACGGTCGTCTTGGCCAGTAGTAGCAAGTTCCGGCCCGGCAAGTAGACGGCCTCGTCGGGAGTCGTGTTATCGGGGACGTCCGTTCCCGAAACGCTCCAGTGGGCGCCGTACACATCAGCGATTGGTAGCTCCAGAACGGTGACCGGCCGGACGCTCAGCTTGTCGGGGAGGGCGTCAAGGAAGCGACGGAGATGAGCCTCCTCGACCCGCTCCCACGCCAGCCCGAAGCGAATGTAAAGGGGATGGACGACCTGACCATTCGCCGCCTGATCTGCCACCAGGATGGCGCTGTCGACACCCCCGCTCGCGAGGACGACGATCTTGTCGCTAGGGGTGGTCACGGTCGCCTCGGTATACGCAACCCGACGTGCAGGTCTCGCGAACGACGACCTGGGAAAGGTCAGGTACAGCCGGCCGCAGGCGATCCCAGATCCATTTCGCGAGGACTTCGCTCGTCGGGTTGTCGAGCCCCTCGATCTCGTTGAGGTAGTAGTGGTCGAGGCAGGCCAGTAGAGGAGCGAAGGCGCACGACAACTCGCTGAAGTCGCGAACCCAACCCGATTCGTCCCCGACCGGTCCCTCTACGTGCACCGCGACCCGGTAGGAGTGTCCGTGCAGGCGTGCGCACTTATGGCCAGGGGGCACGTATGGGAGCCTGTGGGCCGCCTCGAAGGTGAACTCCCGGAAGATCTCCACAGCGTCGTCTCCTCCGTCGGGGAGGTTGGGCCCCGGGGCGATCTTATGGCTCAGCCGTAGGTGGGCGGACGACGCTGCGGTCAACAGCCCCGCAACGCCCCGATCTCAACGACCTGGCCGGACGGCACCCACGTATTCGTCATCGCCCCAACGTGCACCGGGCAACGAGGAGAACCGCTCCACCCGAACGACACTGCCGGCGTG
>CAZCCS010000035.1:0-14734 GCA_964497005.1 uncultured Acidimicrobiaceae bacterium
GCAACTGAGCAACGGCGACTACAACGTCCACATGATCGGCGTCAACTGGCCGCATCACGTCTTCGTCAGCCAGGACTTCAGCGTCGTCGGCGCTCTATGAGCTGGTCGGTGTCCGACCACGGTGCCTTGTAAGCTCGAGGAGGATACAATGCACCATGGCGACAACGACGAACGCGGCGGTTTCGCACCGGGGACAGACGAGCCTGCCAGCTGATCTGCGGCACCGGTGGGGCATCGAGTCGGGTGGGAAAATCGGGTTTATAGATCTCGGCGATGCCGCATTGGTCGTGCCCGGCGGTGTCGAAGTTGCCCGACGAGAGCTGCATCGGACGCTACGGGATCGTTATGCCGCGGGGATATCTGCACTAGACGACCCCGACTTGGCAGACCAGTAGCGCCGAGTGCCCTCGACGCCTCGGAAGGTCATCCTCGATGACCGGCTGCTCGTCGAGGAGCTTCTGGTCGGCGTTCCGAAACGGCGGGTCGCGCTGCACACGACGACCTACTGGTACTTCCGGGCGTGTCGCGCCGCCGTGTTGGGTGCCGGTGGCCACCTATCGGGGCTGTTCGAACGCTTGGAGGACGACGAGCAGGAGCTGGCGATCCTTAGCCTCCTCGAGCTGCGCTCGGACATCGCATTGCCAGATCCACGACCAACCGTGCCTCTAATGGCGCGTTTGGCCAGACGACACCTGCGGCTCAACCTCATGAACCTCGAGGCGGTGGCGGTAGCACAGCTTCTTGGCGGAACCGTCTGGCTTTCCGTTGAATCGGCGAGCGGTGTCTTGCCGCCCGTACTCGACCAGGAGCGAATCCCTTGGAAGGCGGTCAATATCTAGGAGTCGGTCAATATCTAGAGTCGGCTTCGTCGGGGAGAGTGTCCGCCGGGTAGAACCGCCGGGCCCAACGCCGCAACGCCGCGTAGTCCTTGGCCTCCTCCACCGCGAAGTTGGGCTTGGCGAGGTACTTCATGTTCTCCCAAATGAAGTAGTCCTGCTTTATCGTCTGCTGCTGTAGCCGGATCCATCGGGCGGCACGGCTGTTGGGTTCGTCGCCGGTGTCGCCGGGCTCGCGCACACACGCCATGGTGAACCAATAGTCGGTGTACTCCTCGTCGACCGGGGTGTGGCCGGTGATCTGCACCGACGCCAGCACCTCCTCCGGGAAGCGGACGAACCCGATACCGAGACCATACGTGTCGTACACGACCGTCCCGTCGACGGGACCGTTCGGGGTGAGCCAGGTCGACGGCTTGGCCCCGCCGTAGTTCACCGACACGGTGGCGTGGAGGTAGTAGTCGTGAAGCTCGAACGAGGTCGTCTGCGCCGGCCGGTCGCCGTGATGCACGTTCTCGATGTGGTACGGGTCGGCGGCGTTCTCGACGATCATCTGGGGGTGGACCTTCACCCGGTCGCACATGCGCGAAAAAGGATGCAGCGGGTAGTAGTCGTCACCCTCCAACTCAGGCACGACCGGCGGTGTCCAGTACGGCTCGCCACCGTCCCGGTCGAACCACATGAGGATGAAGCCGTACCACTCCATGACTGGGTAGCTGCGGATCTGTACGTTCTTCTTGCATTGCTCCCGGCTATAGGGGATGAGGCCGTTGGTGCCGTCGGAGTTCCATTGCCATCCGTGCCACGGGCACTTGATCTGATTCCCCACCACGCTCCCGCCGACACCTAGGTTGCCGCCGAGGTGCTGGCAATAGGCGTCCAGCACGGCCGCCTCCCCGGACTCGCCGCGGAAGCAGACGAGCTCGCGACCGAAATAATGCAGCGGCTTGACCGTGCCCGCCGGCACGTCGGTCGCCCAAGCCACGACATACCAACCCGTCGGGAACCGGTAGGACGAGATGGCCAGCGGAGAGCTGGCAGCTTCCTCCCCAGCTGCTCGGACCTGGTCCGCTTCGGCGATCGTCATCGGCATTCCCCCAAATGCGCTCGAGCCTCGGTCTTTCGGGCAAGGATAGGGTAGGTCGCAGCCGGTCCGGGGAGGGACTGCTTCCGGGAGGAACAGTGAAGGAGTTGGTATACAGCCGGCTGTTCTTGCCGGCCGTCGAGCGTTACGCGACGAACGACTGCATCATCGACGGGTCGTATCGTGCCACCTTCGCCGAGCACGCTGCACGGGTGCTCAAGTTGGCGGGCGCGATGCGCGGGGAGCTCGGCATCCAACGGGGCGATCGCTTCGCGGTGCTGGCCCAGAACGGACATCGGTTCATGGAGCTCCACAACGCCGGCTACCTGGGCGCCGGCGTGATCACGCCGCTCAATATCCGACTGAGCCCGGCCGAGATTCGGCGCATCCTGGACGACTCCGGCGCTCGCGTCCTCTTCGCCGATCCGCGTCTGGGTCCGCTGGTCGAGGACGTGGCGAACTACGGGGATGGGCTGTCAATACGGGTCGTGTTGCTTGATGGTGACTACGAGGGACTGGTGGCCGCCGGCGAGGAAACGGTCCCCGCCGAGCCCGACGAAGAGGACCTGGCCGCTCTCGTCTATACCGGCGGCACGACCGGTGTGCCGCGCGGGGTCATGCGCAGCCAGCGGGCGGAAATGCTGTACGTGTACCACACGGCCATGTCGGGCGGGGTGGCCTGCCAGAGCGGTTGGACGTTCCTGCATCAAGCGCCCATGTTCCATGCTGCGGCGTTGGTGTCGGTGGCGACGGCGCCGGCGTTCGGTGTGCGATCGGTGGTGCTGCCCGGCTTCGAGCCGGGGGCTTGCATTCGCGCAGTCGAGACGTTCCAAGTGACCGAGACCGTGCTCGTGCCCACCATGATGCAGATGCTGATCGACCACGCCGGCTTCTCACCAAAGCGTCTGGCCAGCCTGCGCCGCATCGGGTACGGGGCCATGCCGATGACGAGCGTGCTTTTGGATCGTTTGCATGAGCTGCTGCCCGGAGTGGAGCTCGCCCAGGGTTTCGGGATGACCGAGGCCGGCGCCCTGACCATGCTGCAAACCGAGGACCACGGGCGTCCCGAACTTCTGGGCTCGGTTGGGCGGGCCATCCCGGGCGTCGCGTTGAGCATCCAGGACGATGCCGGGCGGCGGTTGGGCTCGAACGAGATCGGCGAGGTGTGCGCCCAGGGCGGAAACCTGCTCGATGGCTACTGGAATGACGAGGAGGGCACGCGCATGGCGTTCCGCGGCGGCTGGTACCACACCGGGGACGTCGGGTACCTCGACGAGGAGGGTTACCTGTTTCTGGTGGACCGGCTCAAGGACATGATCGTCACCGGCGGAGAGAACGTCTACTCCATCGAAGTCGAGTCGGTCCTTGCCGGCCACAGCGGGGTGGCCCAGGTCGCCGTCATCGGCCTCCCGCACGAAAAGTGGGGCGAAGTAGTTCACGCGGTGATCGTCCCCAAGCCCGGGCAATCGCTGGATCCGGAGGAGGTGATCACCTACGCCCGGCAGCACCTGGCTGCGTTCAAGGTTCCCAAGTCGGTGGAGGTGCGCGCCGAGCCCCTGCCGATGTCGGCCGCGATGAAACCACTCAAACGGGAGCTGCGCCGGGAGCATGCGGTAGCCTCAGGGGCGCAACCACCGGGAAAGTTTGGGGAGGATCCGCTGTGGCACTAACGTCGTCCGGAAAGCCCACTTATCTGGGTTTGCTCAACGCGGTCTCTTTGGCGGAGACGCGAGCGCACTGCTATCTGACGGAGTGGGCCTCGGTCACCAAGAGCGAGGAGGTGCGCCAGGTCCTACTCACAGTGGCCGCCCGCGAGGGTGAGCACGGAATGACTTTCGCAAAGCGGATCAACGAACTGGGCTACCAGCTCCGATCCAAGCCGGACGACAGGCGCGAACGGGCACTCGAGATCGTGCGCGCTGAGTGCTCCGACTTGGAGAAGTTCGAAGCGCTCGGGCTCCACAAGCTCGACACCGGCGACGAACCTGACATATTCGACGACCTGTTCAAGGACCACACGATCGATATCCGGACGGGTGAGATGCTCGGTCGTTACATTGCCGAGGAACGCGACAGCGCCCGCCTCTTTCGATCCTGCTATGAGCAGCTACGTGCGGCCCATGAAGCCGAGGACCATGAGCCCGAGGCTAAGGGCCGCAACAAGGCCGACAAGGCCGCCAAGCAGCTCGCCGCGCTCGACAGCAAAGTCGACGCTTTGACCCGTGCTGTCGAGGAGCTACGACAGATCGTGTGCGCCCAGTCGATGCCGGCCAGCGCCGGCTAAACCTGGCCGGACCGGGCTGGCGAGCTGGAAGGCATCGACTGGGAAATCAAGCGAGAACCGCTACGTCAGTCGTGGCCCTCGTGCGTGTGGATGGGGATCTTCACGACCGAACCCGGAGGTGGGCCGCCCGGCGGGGGATCGGCGATCGAGATGCTCCAGTTGGACACATAGACGGCGTCATTGCTCGCCGCGAAACCGTTGGGGAAGCTGAGACCGGTGGCGACCACTTCGGGTGTCGTGCTGTTCTTGTGCACTCGCACAACCGCCCCGTCCCCAGGGCCGGCGTTCTCGAAGCCGGACTTGGTGGAGAACTCGGTGGCGTAGAACTTCCCGTCCGGACCGAAACCGCACCCCGTCACGGCTGTCAAACCGCTCGCCCACACGGTGAGCGCGTGAGATCGAAGATCGAAGCGCCAAACGTTCGCCGCCCCCGCAGCGTTTCCGGCCCCGGTCAATTGGCTGATGTAGAGCGCACGATCGGGACCTTTGGCGATGCACGTCGGCACCGCGTCAGAGGAGGGCGGATTGGGTACAAACTTCTCTACCTCGACCGTCCCGTTTTCGATCTGGTCGATGGTGTTGGCCGCAGCGTCGACAACCCACTGTCTGGAGTTGGACACGGCAAGGATCCCGTAGGGGTTGCAATCTGGAAACTGGTCCGGGACGAGATTCTTGTGATCCAACGTCCATTGCCAGTCGACCTGGCCGACCGGGGCTACCGTCTCGAACTCTCCGGGCTCGGTGACCCTGATCTCCTGACCGGCCTGGTTCCTTAGCGCTTCCACCAACGCGGGGTCAAAAGTATTGGGCGGGAGCTGATCGACCTGCTGGGGGCAGCTGGTGAGAATGCCATACAGCCCAGCGTCTTCCTTGAAGGAGACCCCGTCCAATCCGGTCGCACCAAAACCACCCACGTCGGAGATCGACCCGAGGCCGGACACGACGCGGTGGTGGGTGCCATCAGCGAGGATCACACTTATCGCACTGGTCAGTCCGGGGCACAGTGACCCGCCGCCAGGGCCGCCCGACACGCACTTGGGACCGCCCTTTCCAGCCTCGGCTACATAGAGCTGGCCGTCTTCGCCGAATGAAAGGCCGCGGGGATTGTCGAAGCCGCTCGCAACAACTGTGAACTGGCTTGATTTCGGTGTCGCCGACGATATGCCGGCCCCTACCCCGACGACCAGGCCCAGCATGCCTGTTATGGCCGCTCCCAGCGGAACGGCGCGCCGAAACAAAGGTCGTCTTACCATGGCACCCCCTTCGAGATGGCTGTTGCCCGACCTGGCCAGTCTTGACCAGACCCGGCGCCATCTCACGCGAATTGTCCGAAGAGTCAGTCGGCAGCCAGTCTCGTCTGCTGGACCCGTGTGCTTACGACGATGCGTTGTCCGGCCGGGACGGTGCCACGGTGTCGAGGAGCAGACGGCACCATGCCTGGGCCAGCCAGGTCTCGTAGCGGCGGGGTGACCAGCCGCGTTCGACTGTAAAAAGGACGTACATCTCCGAGCTGTTCATCGCCCAGATCACATCGGCGGCTTGGTCGACCGACAGGCCGGGGCGTAGGCCGCCGGAATCGCGCAGGTCTCGAGAGAGCTTGCGCATGTTCGTCGCCCGGCGCTCGCTTATCTCCTGCCACACCTGGTGCGCTTCGGGCTCGGTCGAGGAGGCATCGCGAAGCGCCAAGAAGAGGGGTGCCATGCGGGCCTGGATGTCACAAACCGCACGGGCGTAGAGAGCCAGCTTCCGGGCGGGATCGGGCTCTGCTCGCATGGCCTTGACATAGTCACGCTCCTCGGCGGTGACTGCGCCTTCGGTGCCCGAGATGGCCTGCTCGATCAGTTCGCGCAACACCACCGGCTTGCGGCCGACCAGCTCATAGACGGTGTCGACGTTCACGCCGGCGCGGGCCGCGATGGCGGCGATCCTGGTTGCCCGGTAGCCGTTCTCCAAAATGAGATCACGGGCCGCGTCCAGGATTCGCTGCTTCGTTTCAACGGATCGCGCTCGGCGACGGGAGCCGTCGTAAGAGCGCCTCTTGACGTCCGTGTCCACGGCGACCATTATTAGTCCGAAAGATATTCGGATCAAGACACCGAGAGAGTCGGGTTCAGGACATGACCTACGCGTTCAGCCAAGACGTCCCAATCGACGCCGCCTTCTACAAGCGCATCACCGACGGGCTTGGTGACGAGCCCGCCAAAGGGCTCGTCACCCACATCGCGATCGAGCGTCCCGAGGGGGGTCTGCGTTACATCGACGTGTGGGAATCAGAGCAAGACTGGGACCGATTCGCCGAGGAGCGTCTCCACCCTGTCGTCCACGGCCTACTGAGTGAGATCTTCGGCGATCAGCTGCCTCCCGAGCCTGAGCGGACCGCGTTGTCGGTCATTCACGTTTGGCGCCCATAGGACACCCCATTCCCCGTTCAGAGCTCCGAAAGCGCGTCGGATCGCCGCTCGGCGCGGTGGTTCACAATGTCGATGCGATCCCGTCGACTGTTGGCGACGGTGAAGCCGAGCCCGAGCTGTGCTCCGGCGACGAGCGTCGGCCCAGCTATCAGATAGCCGAGGAACCGCCGTCGGGGGATGCGGGGAAGGTGGGACCCGGTTCCTCCGGTCAGGTCAGATTCACGGTGTGCAGCGCCCACGAAGCGTCACCCCTCCAGTCATGCGTCCCCAGTTACGTGACCGGAAGGTGGTGCTTGGACCCCCGTCGCGGCTCGCATCGAGATTAGCCGGGGTCCCGGTGCTAATCCGGGTCACGGCCGTCCATTCGGCGTCATAGCCTGGTGGGGCCGATTCGAACGGGGGCCCCCGTGAGCGCCGACACCTCTCCCGACCGCACCCGCCACCACGCGCCGGATCCCCGTCTGCCAGTACCGGCCCGGACCATACTGCGGGTACGAGCGGTGTGGACCATCCCGTTGATCATCGGGTCCGTGGTCGTCGCGGCCATGACGGCTCTCTACATCGGATCGGTGGTCGACCCGGTGGCTCACCTGCGGGGCCTGCCGGTCGCCATCGTCAACCAGGACCGGGGAGCGACTGTCGGTCCCCGGCACATCGACATCGGACAGCAGGTGGTGGCCGGACTGAAAGGTAGCCCGGCGGTGTCGAGCAAGCTGCGCCTGGACGTCACTTCCCTGCCCAGGGCGCAGCAATCGATGGGCCGGGGCGAGCAGTACGCGACGATGGCGATCCCCCCCGGCTTCACGAGCAACCTGCTGACCGTGGCCGGCCTTCGAGCGGCGGGCCCCGCGGGCCCGGCCGCACCACAGATAACCCTCCTGACCAATCCGCAGGCTGGGACGGTGGGAGCCAGCCTGGCCACCGGGGTCCTGCAGCCCGCGCTGTCGGTGGCCTCGCACCAGGTCGGCAAGCAACTCACTGCCGTGGTGCCACCTTCCTCGCAGACGGCGGCCATGAAGGTGTTCCTGGCCGACCCCATCACCGTGAGGACGACGCCGTACCGACCCCTTTCCTCGCACAGCGCCCTGGGATTGAGCGCTTTCTATGTGGCGCTGCTGACGCTTCTGAGCGGGTTCCTGGGAGGGGCCCTGGTCAACTCGGTCGTGGACTCCGCCCTGGGCTACGCCTCCAGTGAGGTGGGACCGCGCTGGACCCAACGCGCGCCGGTGCCGATAAGCCGGTGGCAGACGCTGCTCGTCAAGTGGGCCGTCGTCGTCGTGCTGGCGGGCGTGATGACGGCCGTGATGATCCTGGTGGCCGTGCCCGGGTTGGGCATGGACGCGCCCTATCCCGCCCTCTTGTGGGTCTTCACCTGGCTGTGCGCGGCCAGTGTCGGCGTGGGTACGGTCGTGCTCTTCGCCGTGGCGGGTACGTTCGGCCAATTGCTCGGAATCTTGATCTTCGTGTACGCCGGCCTGGCGTCGGCCGGAGGAACCGCGCCGTTGGAGGCGCTCCCCGGCCCGCTGCGCTGGCTCGGCACCGTTGAACCGCTACGTCAGATTTTGGCCGGAACCCGGTCGATCTTGTACTTCGGCGCGCAGGCCGACGCCGGGCTCAGCCGGGGGACGCTGGCCGCCGGGCTGGGCCTGATCTTCTGGCTGGTCGTAGGCGCGGCCATCGTGCGGTGGTACGACCGCAAGGGCCTGTACCGCCTGCACCCCGACGCCCTCGACTATGTGAGGAGTGCGGTCGAGGGCTACATGAACAGACCGGCCGCCCCGGCCCCCCAGGCCCCTCCTCCTTCAGAGCGTTGAACCGAGCGCTGTCAGGCGGCCGCAGCGGAGCCGTCTAAGCCGGAGGACCTGCCATCAGCAGCCGACGCCATTCGGGGCCGTCGACGTGCATGGGCTCGGTCGTGTCCACAAACTCGCTCAAGACATCGACAAACCGCTCGGGTTCCTCGGTGTGGGGAAAGTGGCCCGACTCCTCGAAGATCACGAGCCGGCTTTCAGGCATTGCATCGTGGGCGTCGTGAGCATGCGTGACGGGAATTATTCGATCGCGCTCGCCCCACAGAATTAGGGTCGGAAGGAGAGACGACATGTACAGCCGGTCCTTAGCGCTGACCGTCTGACCGGTAACGCCGATGACTGCACGCAAGGTCCGGAGGAAGGCCTCTCTGGCCTCTGGATCCGACAGCGAGACGTAGCTGCGCCACTCCTCCTCGATACGGGGTGCGCGCATACCAAAACTGCGCAAGCGACGGCTGACGGAGTTGCCGGCATCGCGAAAGAACGAGTTGAACAGCACCGGTGCGAGATACTCGACTCCAGGGAGCGCGAAGGCCCGCAACAACCAAGAGACGTCGGGGCCGAGCCCGCCGCTCGATACGAGAACGAGGCGCTCGCATTGCGCGGGGTATTGATAGGCGAGTTGCATAGCGATCCCGCCCCCGAGCGACTGGCCGACAATCGTTGCGTGGTCAATCCCGATCGCTATTAGGAGGTCCCGCAGTGCGTTCGCCTGAGCTCCGAGCGAGTAGTCCTGGCGTGGCTTGTCGGATTCCCCGTGACCGGGAAGGTCGGGGGCCACGACGGTATAGCGGCGCGCCAACGCCGGCATGACGTCACGCCAGGCAGCTGAACTGCCAGCCATGCCGTGCACCAATAGCAACACCGGACGGTCGCCGGAGGGGTCCTCTCCGCCGATGCGATAAGCGATCCGGTGTCCGTGAATCTCGACGGCACGTTTTTCGATGCCCGGCACACCCGAGAACTTACCGGTACCCGGCAGGGAATCGCCCCAGAAACGGTGCGACACATATCACTTGACGTGCTCGGCGCCGCGTGCATCTTCGAGACCGGTCGCCCTAATCTGGACCGATCATCTGAGCTGGGGAGACAACAGGTGGAGAATTCGTGAGGATAGGTCGCCTCGTCGCCGGGGCCGCTCTGCTCGGCGGCGCCGTATGGACGGTTCCGTTGCTCGCCTCCCCGTCCGGCAACCCCGCCAGAGCATCCTCATCTCCGTGCGGTCAATGGATGGACAGTGCGCAGGCACCCGACGCCCGTGCAGGCGAACTTCTGAAGGCGATGACACTCGATCAGAAGATCCAGACGGTTCACCAGGAGTACGGAGACATCGTCGGGAGCTACGGGGCCGCGGGGTACGTACCCGGTATCGCGTCACTGTGCGTGCCGGCACTCGTTCTCAACGACGCGGGGTCAGGCCTTGGCGACGGGCAGTTGGCGGTCACCGCCTACCCGGCGGCGATATCCCAGGCGTCCTCGTGGGACCCGCAAATGCAGTACCAGGTGGGAGCCTCTCTGGGAGAGGAGTCCTTCGCCAAAGGGGTCAACGTGCTTCTGGGCCCAGACGTGAACATCGCCCGGGTGCCGCTCAACGGTCGCACCAGCGAGGCGTTCGGTGAGGATCCATACCTGTCGGGTCAAACCGGCGTCGCGTTCATCCAAGGAGTGCAATCACAGCATGTGATCGCCACGGTCAAGCACTACGACGCCAACAATCAAGAGACGAATCGGGGATCGATCAACGAGCTCATCGACGACCGAACGCTGCACGAGATCTACCAGCCTGCGTTCAACGCTGCGGTAAACCAGGGCGGCGCCGGAGCGGTCATGTGCGCCTACAACCAGGTGAACAACGCCTACGCCTGCCAGAACGGGCCCATCCTCAACACCGACCTCAAGGGCCAGATGGGCTTTAACGGTTTCGTGATGAGCGACTGGGGGGCGACCCACAGCACCGTCGCATCCGCGCTCAACGGCTTGGACATGGAGATGGTCACCGGCCAGGAGCCGGACGCACTGAGCCCGCTAGGCCCGTTGGGAAGCGGGGGAATCAACGGATTCGAGGATTACTACGGGGCTCCTCTAAAGGCCGCTGTCGAGTCCGGCCAGGTCCCGATGGGCGTGCTCGACTCGATGGTCACGCGGATCCTTCGTTCCATGTTCGCCGTCGGGCTGTTCGACCATCCCGCACCCCCCGAGCCGACCGGCTTTCCCGTGCCGGCGGACTCGGCGGCCAACCAGGCGGTTGCTTTGTCCGCAGCCGAAGCCGGGAGCGTGTTGCTGAAGAACAACGACGGAGCGCTGCCGATATCGGGATCAGGGAAAAAGATCGCCGTCATCGGCCTCGACGCCGGACCCCTCGCTATGACCGCCGCGCAGGCAGGAGGGAGCGTCCACGTCAACCAGCCGAACGTGGTAACACCGCTGCAGGCGCTTACGGCGAGGGCCGTCCAGGCCGGCGACACCGTGGCCTACAACGACGGGAGCAACGTCCAGGCCGCCGCCGCGCTCGCGAAGGCCAGCGACGTGGCGATCGTGTACGCCGGCTATGTCGAGGCCGAGGGCACGGATCAATCCAACCTCGACTACAACTCCGGCTTCTGCAGCCTGGTCTGCGAGACCCAGCCGGACAACTCCGACCAGCTCATCGCCGCTGTCGCCGCCTCCAACCCGCGCACGGTCGTGGTGTTGAACACCGGAGGCCCCTCCGCGATGCCGTGGCTGGCACAGGTCGACTCGGTGCTCGAGATGTGGTACCCGGGTGAGCAGGACGGCAACGCCGCCGCGGCCTTGCTCTTCGGTGACGTGAACCCATCGGGGAAGCTTCCGATCACGTTCCCGGTGTCGTTGTCTCAGATCCCGACGCAGAGCGCATCGCAATGGCCGGGCGTGAACGGCACCGCCGTCTACTCGGAAGGCCTGCTCGTCGGGTACCGGTGGTACAACGCCAAGCAACTGACGCCGCTGTTTCCCTTCGGTTACGGGCTCTCCTACACCGCCTTCAGATTCAGTGATCTGAGGGTGTCGACTACCGGGTCCTCGACCGAGGTGAGCTACGTGTTGACCAACACTGGCAACCGCGCCGGCGCCGACGTGGGAGAGGTGTACGTCACCGACCCGCCCGCCGCCGACGAGCCGCCGCAGCAACTCAAGGGCTACGGCAAGACCTGGCTCGAACCCGGCCAGAGCAAGACCATAACGATCACCCTGCCCGCTTCGGCGTTCCAGTACTGGAGCTCCGCCGGGGGTTGGGCCACTGCTCCGGGCGTCTACACCATCCGGGTCGGTGACTCCTCAGTTGGCCAGCCGCTAGCCGCGCAAATCCGCCGCTAGGCGAGGTGGGTCACAAGATCCGGGAACCTCTTCCTTGCCAGTAACGGTCACGGATTCGCCTCTTGTACAGCTTTCCATTGGGGTCCCGAGGCAGCGCAGGATCGAAATCGATGCTGCGCGGGCACTTATAGGCCGCCAGGTGAGCCCGGCAGTAATCGATCAGTTCGGCGGCTAGTTCCGGTCCCGGCACGACTCCGTCCAGTGGCTGGACCACAGCCTTGACCTCCTCACCGAAGTCGTCGTTTGGCACACCGAACACGGCCGCATCGGCCAGTCTGGGATGCATGACCAGGAGGTTCTCGGTCTCCTGCGGATAGATGTTGACCCCGCCAGAGACGATCATGAAGGTCGAACGGTCGGTCAGGTACAGATACCCGTCCTCGTCGACGTAGCCGACGTCGCCGAGGGTGCGCCAACCTCGCGAGTTGGATACCGACGCGGTCTTCTCCGGGTCCTTGAAGTATTCGAAGTCGGGGCCGCCCTCGAAGAAGATCTCTCCCGAGCGGCCGGGAGGAAGCTCCGTCCCGTCCTCTCCGAGGACATGAACCGCGGTCAGGGGCTTGCCGACCGAACCCGGATGGGCGAGCCACTCGTCGGGGCCGATGGTGGTTCCGGCGAAACCCTCGGTCCCCCCGTAGTACTCATGCACGATGGGCCCCCACCAGTCGATCATCTGATGCTTCACGTCCACCGGGCAGGGGGCGGCAGCGTGGAGTACGCACTCGAGCGAGGAGACGTCGTAGCGCTTGCGCACCTCGGCTGGGAGCTTCAACAGCCGCACGAACATCGTCGGCACGAACTGCGCATGGGTGACCCGATGCCGCTCGATGAGCTTCAGGACCGCTTCAGGGTCGAACTTCCCCATGAGCACCGACGCCGCACCCATGCGGTTCACGGCCATGGTGTAGTTGACCCCGGCCGCGTGGTAGAGCGGGGCAGGGGAGAGGTACACGCTCGACTGGGTCATCCCGTAACGGTGGGTCAGGGCCAGCTCGAGGACCGACTGCGCCCACGACCCGTTCTCAGACGGGAGGGGCCGGCGGACCGCCTTCGGCCTCCCGGTGGTCCCCGAGGAGTAGAGCATCTCGGTTCCGTCGGACGGCTCCGGGGCAGGACCTGCGGATGCCAGAGCTTCTTCGTACGAGCGCCAACCCGCCGCCTCGCCGACGACGATCCGGACATCGACACCTCGAAGCTGATTCAGCAGTCTGGATCCGAGCTCGGCCATCGACTCGTCTATGAACACCGCTCGTGCTTCGGAATCCTCAATGATGTAGGCGACTTCTTCGAAGGTGAGATGGGTGTTCACCGGCGTGTAGTAGAGGCCTGAAAGCTGGCATCCCCACGACACCTCGAGGAATTCGGGCCGGTTGGGGAGCATCATCGCCACAGCGTCGCCCCGGCGAAGACCGGCGGAGTAGAGGAGCCCAGCCACCTGCTGACTCCTGCGGCACAGCTCGCCGTAGGAGACGACCCTCCCGTCGGCTGTGATCAGTGCGGGCGCGTCTGGGGTGCGAGCCGCGTGATCGGCGATGTTCACCGTCAGTCGGGTTGGTCGGAGCCGTCAGCCGCAGAGGCCTGGCGTCGCGCCATCTCGGCTGGCTTGATGTTGCCTTCGAGCACCCGTTTGATGAGGGCTTGCACGTCAGAGCTGAGTGACGCCAGCGCGACCAGGTCGTTCGAGCTTTGCCAGTGAACCCGCATGCCCATGAGCTCCCAGGCCCGTTTCAGGTTGGCTTTTGTCGCCATCAGGGTCGTCAGTGGCGCCTGGGCGATGTGGCGGGCGATGGCGTCCACGCGAGCATCGAGTTCATCGCGGGGCACGACCTCGTTGACGAGACCGACGGCCAGCGCCTTCTGCGCGTCGATCACCTCCGCCAGGTACAGGTAGTACGCGGCGCGCCTCCAGTTCATGAACACCCAAGGCTCGATCGAGCACTCCCCGGATGGCATCCCGAAACCCTGAAGAGGCGGGTACTGGAAGTACGCGTCGTCCGCGGCGATGACGATGTCGGTGGTGAGGCCGTAGTGAGTGCCGCCGCCGACGCAGTACCCGTGCACCTGGGCGATGGTCGGCTTGGAGAACTCCCACAGGTTCATCACCGGTCTCACGAACAGGTCGGTCTGGGGCTTCCAGGGAGTACCCATTCGAGCAGAGGCGTCCATGAAAGCCGGGTAATCGCGGGCGTTGTTGCCGATCGCGTGGCCCGAGCAGAATCCTTTGCCGTTGGCCTTCACCACCAAGACCTTGACGTCGTAGTCTCGATCCGCGTCGAGCAACGCGGCATCGACTTCCTCGGCGAGCTTCTGGTCTTGGGCGTTCGCCTTCTCTGGCCAGTTGAGTATGACGCGTGCGACGGCGCCTTCCTTCTCGTAGATGATCCTCTCGCGGGTCTCCCTCAGATCCATCTCCCCTCCCTGGTCGTGGGCGCCAGAACACTACCCAGGTTCGCTGACGTCCGTGTCAGGTTCGCCGCGGTCGGTGAATTCGCGGGGCTTGAGGCCCGACTCGATCAGCTCGGCACGCCTGGCTTGGACGTCCGACGCGGCGCCGACGAGGTTGGTGAGGATGTGGCTCACCTGCAGGTGCACCCTCATTCCCATCAGCTCCCACGCCCGCTTCACGTTGTTCTTGACAGCCATCAAGGTGGTGAGCGGAATCCGGGAGATCGTGCGCGCCATCTCCTCGACCGTTGCCTCTAGCTCGTCCCGCGGGACGACCTTGTTCAACAAGCCCCATTCAAGCGCCTGCTGGGCGGTCAAGGTGGGGGCGAGGAGCAGCCAGTCCATCGTGCGATGCCAGTTCATCAGCAGCCAAGGTTCGATCATGGTGTGGCCGCCGGGCTCGCCGAGGCTTTGAGCGAGTGGCATCTGGAAGTAGGCGTCGTCGGAGGCAACGCAGAAGTCGGTGAGCAGGCCGAGGTAGATCCCGCCGCCCATGCAGTAACCGTGAATCTGCGAGATGGTCGGCTTCG
>CAZCCS010000036.1:0-14605 GCA_964497005.1 uncultured Acidimicrobiaceae bacterium
GTACTCATCGGGGCCGGTTACTCCGTCGATGCGGAAAGTCCCGTCCGTGTGATAGTGGCCGAGGGACCGCCACAGGCGGGCAGTCTCCACCAGCAACTCGAGACCGGTCTTCGCGAGGAACTCTTGATCGCCGGTGGCCCGTACGTAGCGAACCACGCTGTACGCGATGTCAGCGCCGATGTGAAATGCGGCCGTTCCAGCCGGCCAGTAAGCCGAGCACTCGGCCCCGTTTATGGTTCTCCAGGGAAAGGCCGCTCCGGACAGGCCCAACTGTGAGGCCCGCTCCCGGGCGGCTGGAAGCGTCGAGTGTCGCCAGCGCAGAGCGTCAGCGACCGCGTCGGGCTGGGACACGCTCAGCAGCCCCTGCACGTATACCTCGGTGTCCCAAAAGGCATGGCCGTCGTAGCCCGTTCCGGTAAGCCCCTTCGCGGGTATCGGTCTCCGTTCGGCCCGTGCGGCATTCTGCAAAACGTGGAAGATCGAGAAGCGCACCGCCTGTTGGATCTCCGGATCTCCGTCTATCTCCACGTCGGCTCTGGCCCAGAAATCGTCTAGGAAATCCTTCTGCAGGCCGAGCAGGCCGTCCCAGCCCGTGTGACGGGCCAGTTGTAGTGCTCCCCTCGCCTGGTCGTGCAACGCTGACCGCGACCTTTCGGCGGACCAGCCGTAACCAAGGAACTTGGTCACGACCAGCCGGTCCGATGGACCCAGCGTGCTGATGATCGAGGTGCGCGCGATATCGCCCAGGGCCTCCGAGGAGACCTCGGTGTCTTTAGGACCCTCCACCACGTGGTCCATTCCGACGGCGACCATCAGCCGGCTTTGGCGCACGCGATGCACGAGCATGCCTGACGTTCCCAACGCCCACGCTTCCTGCGAGTCGAGGGGTTGGTCGAGTACAGCTGAGACCCGCGGGTCCTCCACCGGTCGCGCCGGCATCGATTCGTTGGCGACGAGCTCGGATTCGACGACCACACGGACGCCGGCGTCGAGGGGGGTGATTTCATAGCGGATGGCGGCCACCGCGCGCTGTACCAGCGACACCACCCGCGTCGACGCGACTCTGATCCGGCTACCTGCGGGACTGCGCCATTCGGCCTCCCGGAGGAGAATCCCCCTGCGGAAGTCGAGCATCCGCCGGTGTTTGAGCAGTTCTCCGTAGCGGACGTCGAACGGTTCGTCATCCACGAGGAGACGGATGATCTTTCCGTTGGTGACGTTGATCATCGTCTGGCCGGACTCCGGGTATCCGTATCCGGCTTCGGCGTAGGGAAGCGGCCGAAGTTCGTATACCGAGTTGAGATAGGTTCCCGGCAAGCCGTTGGGTTCGCCCTCGTCGAGGTTCCCGCGCAAACCTATGTGGCCGTTCGACAGAGCGAACACCGACTCAGTCTGGGCGAGGACGCTCAAGTCGAGGGTCGACTCCCCCACCCACCACGGGTCGATGGAAAAGGCGGGATGCGCGAACACGGCTAACCGATCAGCTCAGCGAGGTCCGTCACTACTACGTCCGCTCCGTTAGCGGCGAGGGCGTCCGCTTGACCGGTGCGGTCCACACCGACCACGAGTCCAAAGTGCCCGGCCCGTCCGGCCTGGACGCCCGCTATGGCGTCTTCAAAGACCGCTCCGGCCGACGGCTCAACCCCGAGATCACGCGCCGCGGCGAGGTATGTGTCCGGCGCGGGTTTGCCCGCCAGATGCTCGCGCTCTGCCACGACGCCGTCGACCACAACGTTGAACTTGCCCTTGAGTCCGGCCGCCTGCAGGACCTCTTCCGTGTTGGCACTCGAGGACACGACGGCGGTAGCGAGTCGGTTCTGGCGAACAGCATCCAAGAAACGCACCGAACCCGGATAAACAGCCACTCCCCGTTCCCGCATGATCGCAAGCACTATTTCGTTCTTCCGGTTGGACAACCCGTGGACCGTGTCTGTGCCCGGGGGGTCATCAGGGCTCCCCTCAGGTAGCTGGATCCCCCTTGCGCCCAAGAACTCCCGCGTGCCGTCGAGGCGAGGCCGCCCGTCCACGTACTTGTCGTAGTCGACGACCGGGTCGAATGGAACGAACCTTTCGCCTCGCTCGGCCGCGCGACGAGAGAGGTATTCGTCGAACATCTGCTTCCAGGCGGCGGCGTGGAGTTCGGCCGTCTTCGTCAGGACACCATCCAGATCGAACAGGCAGGCTGAGATGCGCTTGGGGAGACGAATGGGCACAATGCGAGCCTATGGTCGGGACGTCACGCTCGCAGTTCCCAGTGCCGGAAGGCGAAGGTAAGTCGTCGAGCCGGTCCCGGGAAGAATGCATCGTCGAGCGCATCAGAGCGATACCGGAGGGGTTCGTCCGGACCTACGGTGACATTTGGCCCTCAGCCCCAAGGCTGGTGGGCCGGGTCCTCGCTACGACCAGCGAGAACCTGCCCTGGCACCGGGTGGTCCGAGCCGATGGAAGCGTCGCCAAGGGCACCAACCAGTTGGCGCGGCTTCGCAGGGAGGGGGTGCCCCTACGGGGTGCCCGGGTCGATCTTGCCCAGGCCCGAATGCCGCATTAACAGGCACACGGAAATTGAGTACTCCGCGTAGAACTCCTCCCTGCCCCGGGCCTGGGCGGCCCGATGCTCGGGATCGTCCCGCCAAGCCTCCTGGTGTTCAAGGGTGTCGAACGTGATGATCGAGACCCGCTCGCCGTCAGGCGCCGAGAACGTCTTGAAGTCGACGAAACCGGGCATGTCCCGAGCGCGCGATTCCAGTCGAGTTGCCGTCTCGTCGTAGCCGCGCGCCTTCGCATCGGGTCGAAGCCGCGAGCGGAAGACGGTGACGACCGGGCCGGTGGCGTTGGGCTCCATCCCAATACATTGTCCCCCCGTACCAATGCGGAACGGGAAATATCCGATGGACGTTTCCAACCAGATGGTTAGGCTGACCGGCTTGGTGACTTTGCATCAAACGCTGGAGTTCGCTGCACTCGCCGCTGCCGTGATCGCCATTCCCGGTCCGAGCGTGCTGTTCACCGTCAGCCGTGCGCTCACCTGCGGTCGCCGGACGGCCCTGCTCAACGTCGGGGCAGTGGCTGCCGGAACGGCCGGTCAGTGGCTGGCGCGATCTCCTAAGCGGCTGGCGGCAATCGGTGGTGCCGGCGGCCTGGCGATGATCGGGCTGGGACTCACGGTTGCCGCGACCGGGCGCAGGGACTGACAGCTTTCGCTGACAGTTTTTCGCTGACAATTTCCTGAGCCGTCGATCTTTTGCCCCGATTGTCCGTATCTACAGAGCAGCAAGCACCAGCGGGACGTCATCGCGCTCAGCGGCTTGTTCGGGCCGGCGCCTCCACGACGGGGTCGATGGTTGTCAGATCGATAATGACGGGCACAGGCTGCCTCCGTGGCCCCCGACCGAGAAGCCATAGCCATCGACGCCCCTCTCTCGGGGTTCCGGGTCGGGCAAGTCGGCGCTGGGAAGCTCGGCGAAGATCGTCTTGATGCTTGGCGGCAGCCGCGAGGTAACTGAGGTAGGGGTGCATTGACGGGCCTCTAGGCGTGGGGGGACTTCCGGGATATCTGTACGTTCGGGGGACCCAGATGGTTCTGGCTCTTGTGGGTCGGCGTCCTTCCTGGGAAACGGTAAGGGCCGAGGCCCCTCATCGAAAGCGATTTTCGGACACAGCCCTCTGTCGCCCCGTTCGTGGTGCAACATGGTGAAACCATGAAAGCCGCCGTGTACTACGAGACCGGGTCTCCCAGCGTTCTCCGCTACGAGGAAGTACCCGACCCATCACCTGCCCCCAACGAGATCCTCGTGAAAGTTGAAGCAATCAGCATCGAAGGCGGGGACACACTGAACCGCCTCCAAGGTGATCTGCGCCACGTTCCTCACATCGTCGGCTATCAGTGCGCCGGAACCGTAGTGAGCAGCGGACCATCCGCACGCTTTGCCGATGGAGACAGGGTCGTGACCGTCGGGGTGGACGGATCTCACGCGGAGCTCCGTGCCGTTACGGAGGCCTTCGCTTGGAAGATCCCGGATGGACTCCCGATCGAAGAGGCAGCCTGCGTACCCGTTCCGTTCGGTACTGCGGACGACTGCCTGTTCGAGTTCGGACGCCTCATGGCAGGAGAAACGGCCCTCATTCACGCAGGGGCGAGCGGAGTTGGGATCGCTGCCATCCAGCTAGCGAAGAGAGCCGGCGCCCGGGTCTTTGCGACTGCGTCGACTGACGAGAAGCTCCAAAGGCTCAAGGAGTTCGGGCTCGACGAGGGAATCAACTACAGGACGGACGATTTCGTCGCCGAGGCCCGACGATTGACCGACGGCCGGGGAGTAGACGTCATCGTCGACTCTGTCGGCGGTCCGACGCTTCAAGGAAGCATCAGTGCCCTCGCATATCGGGGCCGCTGCATCAGCGTCGGCGACGCGGGCCGCTCCTCGGCCGAGAGGATCGACATTTCCAACATGCGGCCCAACAACCAGACATTCTCCGGCTATTTCTTGGGGGCAGAGCTGCTGCTCCGTCCCTCGGCGTACACCATGATCGCCGGGCACCTCGAGGAGATCGCTCGGGGCGAACTGAAGGTGGTAATCGACCGCACATACCCGCTGTCGGATGCGGCCGCCGCGCACGCGTACATCGAAAGTCGTCAGGCGTTCGGGAGGGTGTTGCTAATCCCCTGAATTGCGCCCCGCCGGCTGTCTTTGCGGTGCATCTCGCGTCTGCGGGACGGATGGAACACCGAGCTCCAAATTTGTACCGCAAAGCTCGTTTGTCCCTCAAAACCGCCTGGGGGCTGGTTCGCTGGCAAACTGGTAGCCGATGCTGCTCGCCGTTGACTGGTCCACGGTTTCTTCTCTGGCGACCGGTGTCGGCACGCTGGTCCTCGCCATCGCCACCTTCGGAGCTGTGCGATCCTCCAACCGGTCCGCGCGGATCGCTGAAGCCGCCCTGCAAGAGCAGCGACGACCGCTTCTGACGCCTTCGCGGCTTGAGGATCCGAGACAGAAGATTATGTTTCTCGGTAACCACTGGGTCACGGCCGATGGTGGTCGGGCCGCCGTCGAGGAAGTCGACGGAGTCGTATATCTCGCCATCAGCCTGAGAAACGTTGGAAGTGGGATGGCGGTCTGTCAGGGGTGGACGGTCAAACCGGGGTTGGGAACCTCACTCAGCGCTCCGGTGCACGCCGACCTCGACCAATTCCGACTTCAATCTCGAGACCTTTATATCCCGGGTGGCGACATCGGGATGTGGCAGGGGGCGCTCCGCAATCCCGACGACTCCGTCCGTGCCGAAGTGGCTGACGATATAAAGGCCGCCCAGCCGATAAGCGTCGAACTGCTCTACTCCGACCAGGTAGGCCGGCAGCGAACGATCTCCCGATTCGGTCTCATGCCTGGAGGAGGTGACACCTGGTACGCCACCCTGAACCGTCACTGGTACCTCGATTGGCAAGGACCACGGCCGGAGAGACTCGTGCTGCACGCAGCCGAGGTAATTCTCCACGAGCAGGAGTTGGCGGAGGAGAGACGAGCGGAAATGGAAGCTCAAAATGAAGCTGAGAATGGGAGTCAGCCGGCGGAAACGATCGACCGAATTAACGTTGAAGGCTCCGAGGCCTCCTGAAGGTATCGACGATCCTCAAAACGGCGTCGGAATGTGTCGCATGGCGAGGTTCGGCTCCTGGTAGCCGTCCGGCCGTTGGCGTTTCGGCAGCGTGATGTCTGCGTGGTTGAGCGGCGAGTACGGAAGCTGGCTGAGCAGGTGGGTGATGATGTTGAGACGTCCGCGCTGTTTGTCGTCGGTGTTAGCTATCCACCAGGGTGCCCATGCTGTGTCGCTTGCAGCGAACATTGCGTCTCGAGCCCTCGAGTAGTCGTACCATTTGCTGTAGGACTTGAGGTCCATCTCGGAGAGCTTCCATACCTTCCTGGGATCGTTAATGCGACTCTCGAGACGCCGAGTCTGCTCGTCTGGGCTCACCTCAAGCCAGTATTTGAGGAGGTGGATGCCGGATTCCACGATCGACTTCTCGACGCCAGGTATTTGCTCCAGGAAGCGCGCGGCCTCCTCCGGCTTGCAGAACCCCATCACCCGCTCCACCCCTGCGCGGTTGTACCAACTGCGGTCGAAGATCACCACCTCGCCTGCGGCCGGAAGGTGCGGTAGGTACCTCTGGACGTACATCTGCGACTTCTCCCGCTCCGTTGGAGCAGGGAGAGCAACGACACGAAACACCCGCGGGCTCACCCTCTCGGTGATCCTCTTGATCGTCCCACCCTTTCCGGCCGTGTCGCGTCCCTCGAACACGATGCATATCTTGGCGCCCGTTTGCTTGACCCACTCCTGCACCGCGACCAGCTCTCCGTGCAGGACCTTCATGTGCTGCTCGTACTCCTTGCGTTTCATCTTCAGGGTCCCATTACCGCCACCGTTGTTGGCGACAGTGATCGAAAGATCGTCCTTCTTTTGCGACCCGGCGTCCCCGTGCTTTTTGCCGGCCATCTCCGCCTCCGATCAGTCGGTGGGTATGAGAGAACGCGGACGGTTTCGTACGTCTACGACGACTACCTCCGCCGCCGGCGCCCGAGCCGACGTACGCCGTCGAGCGATCCACTTTCCGGCCTCCCAGCAGGCGAGAAGCGCTACGGCGGCAAGTAGCGATGTTCCCCACTGCCTGGCGGTTAGTTGGGTCGTGCCGAGAAGGCGCTGAAGGAAGTCCGCCTGGGTGATGAGGTACGCCAAGGCAACCTCCACGAAAGCGATCAGATTCATCCTTGAGCTGTTGAAGGTTCCTGTCGTGAAGACCGTCTCCGTCTCGCTTCGGGCCTCGAACGCCGCGACGACGAGCATGAGGGAAAACCCGACCAGACCCATTGACCTGCCCACGGCAAGGCTGCCGTAGTGATTCTTCCCGGTCGCGATTAAGGCGAGATTGGCGAGGGCAATGAACAGCCCGGCGAGCCCACTCGTCACTTTGATCCCAGTGGTCAGGACTGACTCGCTGCGTGGGCGGGGGTACCGACTCATCAACCCGGGTGTTTCCTCGTCAAAACCGAGAGCGACACCGAACAAAGCGTTGACTGCGAAGTTGATCCACAGGATTTGGACCGGCGTGAACGGCTGCCCGCCAGCCAAATTCACCAGGGTTGCCCCAAGGAACGTCAGGACGAACGCAACCAGTTCGAGCAGGACGAACCGGATGTACTTGTTCAGATTGTCGTAGAGCTTCCGGCCCTGCTCGACCGCATAGACGATCGTTGCGAAGTTGTCATCCGAGAGGATCATCCGTCCGGCGTTCTTGGCCACTTCCGTGCCACTGCCCATCGCGACACCTATGTCGGCCGCTTTGATCGCCGGCGCATCGTTGACCCCGTCCCCGGTCATCGCGACTACATCACCCTTCTTCTTCAACGTCTCAGCCAGCAGCACTTTGTGCTCGGGAGCGACCCTGCCGACGACGCCAATGTCCTCGATCCTCGCGAGCCGCTCCTCCTCCGACAGCGCGGCGAAGTCGGCGCCCAGAATGGCTTCGCCTGGTATGCCGAGCTGTTTCGCGATCGCCGCACCCGTGACCACGTCGTCGCCGGTCACCATCCGCACCCGGATATGCGCGTCCTGGGCGTCGCGTACCGCTGCCCTGGACTCGTCGCGTGGTGGATCAACCATCCCAACCAAGCTGGTCATCTCCAGATTGTCGACCAACGACAGCAGATCTCCGTTGGCGTCGAAGCTGTCCGCTTCGAGGTCGCGGTAGGCGCTCGCCATGACCCGAAGTCCGGCTTCGCCCATGCGCTGAACATGCTCTTGAGCTCGGAGCTTCAACGTGTCGTCCCACGGGATGCTGGCGCCGTTGGCCAGAGCCGACGCTGCGCGCGACATCACCGCCGGCGCTGCACCCTTCACAAAGCATCGCACCACGTCCCGGCCCTTGGAGTCCTTGGCCCGGTTGAACGTTGCCATCAGCTTGTAGCTGGGGTCGAACGGCAGAGTGGCCAACCGAGGTACTTCCTCACGCGTCGCGTCGACAAGTAGCCCAGCTTTATTTGCAAGGACCAACAAGGCACCCTCAGTCGGGTCTCCTACGACCTTGCCATCGACCAGTTTCGCGTCGCTGGCGATCACAAAGGGGAGAATGGCCGCCTCGATGGTGTCTGTCTTCCCGGCTGGGTGAGTGATTCTGCCTTCCAGGCTGTAGCCGCTGCCGGAGATCTCGTAGCGGTCCGTGGGGTCCACCACCTCGACTGCCGTCATCTGGTTCATTGTCAGCGTCCCGGTCTTGTCGGAGTTGATCGCCGAGGTGAAACCGAGGGTCTCGACGGACGGCAGGTCTTTCACGATCGCCTTCTCTTTGGCGAGCTCAACGCTCCCGAGCGAAAGAACCACCTGAACAACCATCGGTAACGCCAAAGGGACCGCAGCGATCGCCAGAGCGACCGCGGTGTTGAACAGGGTCTTCAACGGCTGGTCGCGGCTCAACCCGAGGGCGAACATCACGACCATTGTCAAACCGGCCGCCCCGACGATCCACAAGGTCAGCACGTTCATCTGCTTGGTGAGCGGCGTCTCCTCTTTCGCCGTCGCGGACAGCATGTGGGCGATCTTCCCGACCTCGGTGGCGCCGCCGGTCGCCGTGATGATCAGAACCGCGCTGCCATGGGTGACCGGAGTGTGCATGAACGCCATGTTCGTCTGCTCCCCCGGCCCGATCTGACCAGAGAGCGTCTCGGCGCCCTTCTCGGCCGGGACGCTCTCGCCGGTCAGAGCTGACTCGTCTATCTGCAGTGAACTCGAGCTGACAATCCGACCGTCGGCAGGGACTTCGTCACCGGCGGATATCAGGACTACGTCCCCAACCACCAGCTGATCAGCCGGGATCTCCGCCTCTCTGCCTCCGCGACGTACACGAGCCGTCGGCTCCATCATCGATTGCAGGGCATTCATGGCGCTCTCGGCCTTGCCCTCCTGACGCATCCCGATCACTGCGTTCAGCAACGTGATCACCAACAGCGCGATGGCGGTCGTCCACTGCTTTATGGCGAAAGAGACGATCGCCGACGCGACCAGAATGAGCTGCATGTAGCTCCTGTACTCGGCGATAAATCGTTGGAACATGGACAGAGATTTCTCGACCGGGAGCGCGTTGGGGCCGTCTCGAGAAAGCCGCGCCGCCGCCTCCACGTCGGAAAGTCCTGATTCCACCACAACCCCGACCCGCTCGGCGACATCGGTCGCACTCAGCGCGTACCACAGGTCCGCACTAGGCGCCGACAACGACCTGGTGTCATCTACCGTCGCCATTCATTCCCTCCCTCGGCCGAAGGCGACACCGACTACGCGTCGGCCACGATCTCCGTGAGCCCCATGCAATTACGGTGGACCCGCCCTACCGTCCGGACCTCACCTTGATCGGGTGGATGCGACCTCTTTCGCCGACATTCAGGTCGTTACAAGGGTCGGAGGCCGACGACCCGAGAGAACGTCCACGACCGACAGGGCCGCGAGCCGGCCCATCGACGTTCGGGTGGCCACAGACGCGCTCCCGACGTGAGGCAGCAACACCGTCCGCGGGGCGGAGAGCAGCCGGGGATGCACCGCCGGCTCGGCCTCGTAGACGTCCAGTCCCGCCGCGAAGATCCGATCGGCGTGCAGGGCGTCGGCCAGTGCCCCTTCGTCGACGATGGGACCTCGAGCGGTGTTGACCAGAACCGCCGTGGGCTTCATCAGCCCGATTCTCTCTGGACCGATCAGGTGGTAGGTGTCGTCGCGAAGGGGAACGTGAAGGGAGACCACGTCGGCCTCACGTAGCAGGTCGTCGAGGTCGGCGACGTAGCCGGGCTCGCCCGAGGGCCGACGAGCGTGGTGCAGAACGCGCATGCCGAATCCCCGGGCCCGGTCCGCGACGCGGCGACCGATTCGACCCCATCCGACCACCCCAAGAGTCCGCCCGTGAACATCCTGGCCGAGGTACTGGTCGACGGCCCAGCCTGTCCACTTGCCCGCCCGTAGATCGCGCTCGGCATCAGATGCGAGCCGCGAGGCGGCGAGGATCAGAAGGAACGTCAGGTCGGCTGTGGTGTCGTCCAGCACGCCTGGGGTGTTGCACACGGCCACTCCTAAATCGTTGGCAGCCGCAACATCGATGTTGTCGTAACCGACCGCGACGTTGGCAACGACCCTCAGCCTGCCGGCGCCGGCTTCCAGTATCGGACGGTCGACACGATCGGTCAGGAGGCAGACCATGCCGTCCGCTTGGCGAACCTCATCCCTGAGTTCGTCGCGAGTAAGGGCGGCGGGTTCGCCGCGCTGGACGACGTCGAATCCCGCCTGGTGCAGAGGTTCGAGGCTCCCAGCGGGGAGATGCCGCGTTACGAGGACGCGTTTACGTGTCAATTGCGTAGTGGCGATAGAAGGAACGGGGGCCTCGGGGCCAAAGCTGACACGCGCGTCACAGTAGCGATCACGGAAGATATGCTCGGCGGCAATACGAGCAAAGCTCCAGGGGGTGGAGATGAGGCATGACCGTCAAGTGCGCACCGTCGTGTTCGCGTTGCTGGGCAGTGTCCTGGCCGCGGCCTGCAGCGGCGGAGGCGGAGGGTCGACTCCGGGCGCAGTGGGCTCGAGCCTCGCAAGTAGTCACTTGACTCCTGGCGGCACGCCTGACCCGAACGGAGTGCTGCGGTATGGCGTGGACTTCCCGAAGGAGTTCACTCCCAACTCCTTCGACCCGGGGCAGAGCCTCAACTCCTGCGACAAAGTGGACCAAGGCCTCATCTACGACAGTCTCACCCAACTCAGCCCGACCGGGCAGTTGGAACCGGGGCTGGCGCAGAGTTGGGACTTCACTCCCGGCGGTAACACGCTGACACTCCACCTTCGCCCCGGCGTGAAGTTCTCCAACGGCGACCCGGTCGACGCGACAGCAGTCAAGGCCGCAATCCTGCACAATAAGACCAGCCCGCTGCGCACGTCCCTGGAGGTGATCCAGGGCATCACGGTGGTCGACCCCCTGACCTTGACCCTCAATCTGAACATGCCGACGCCGGCCGACCTGCTCTACGCCTTCAACGATCTCGACGGGTACATCACCGATCCGGCGAACGTCAACACGCTCGCCAAGCAGCCCGTTGGCTCGGGGCCCTACACACTGGTATCGGCAAATGCCAGCGAGATCGTTCTCAAGAAGAATCCGAACTACTGGAATGCAGCTGCCTACCAACCGGCAGAGATCGATTTCATACAGGCCGAGCAAGGACCGCCGTCGATCGCCGCCTTGGAGGCCGGGACGATCGACATGACCCAATTCGAGCCGGAGTCGCTATCTACCGTGAAGGCGAACTCGTCACTCGGGTACGCGCTCCAGCCTTCACACGAGTTCCTGACCATGCAATTCCGGCTCGACACCCCGCCGGTCAACAACCAGCTGGTGCGGCAAGCGATCAACTACGCGATCAACCGGCAGGAGATCAACAACGTGGTGCTGGCGGGGACCGGCCGGGTCACCGACGAGACCTTCTCGCCCGATCAGACGGTGGCTTTCAACCCGTCCGTCGCCAACGAGTACACGTACAACCCGGGAAAGGCGAAGCAGCTCCTCGCCCAGGCCGGTTATCCGAAGGGCGTCACCGTGACATTGGTGATTCCCGCCGGGGTCGCCCTGTCCAACCGGGAGGCACCGCTGCTGAAGAACGAGATGGCCCCCGCGGGGATCAACCTCAACATCATCTCCGTGGACCCTGGATCGTTGCTGACCGACTTCTATTTGCACAAGCAAAACGACTCCATCACCCTGCCGTATCCGGCCGAGGAGGAATACGCCCGCGAGCTTTACGACCAGTTCGGGGCCAAGGGTTTCACCGCGATCCTGACCGGTTCGGTCCAGGGAGGCCAGTACGAGCAGATGCTCATCCAGGGTCAGGGCACCCTCGATAACGCGACGCTCAAGCCGATCATGCAGCAGGCCGCCGCCATCACGACCGACAAGGCGCTAGAGGCCCCAATCGCCTTCATGGCCCAGATGTCGGCGTGGAACGGTTCCAAGGTCGGCGGAACGCCTTCGGCCGGCAGCGACCCGTGCCGCCCCGTGTTCACAGGGCTCTATGTGAAGAAGTAGATGCCCGCCTTCATCGGCCGCCGGCTGGCGGCCATGGTGCCGCTTCTGGTGTTGATCACCGTCGGCGTGTACGCCCTGGTGCTGCTCATCCCCGGGGACCCGGCCCGAACGCTCGCAGGCGGACTCCGCGCCAAGCCGTCCGACATCGCCCAGATCCGGCACGAGCTCCACCTCGACCAGCCCTTCTTCGCCCAGTACTGGCGCTGGGTGACCCACGCCGTGCGCGGGGACCTGGGCCCGTCGTTGTTCCGGCACGAGTCGGTGGCGTCCGCCATCAGCAGTAGGTTCCCGCTCACTCTGTCACTGGCACTGGGTGGTCTCGCCGTGTCGATACTGATCGGTCTTCCAATCGGCATCCGCGCCGGCACGCGGCCGGGGGCGTTGTCGGACCGGGCGGCCACAGTGGCGTCCAGCGCCGGCATCGCCATACCCGACTTCTGGTTGGCGATCATCCTCGCCCTGATCTTCGCGGTGAAGCTGCACGTTCTGCCCGACTTGGGCTACGTCGCGCTCACGAGCTCACCGTGGGGGTGGTTCCAACACCTCCTGCTGCCATGGTTCGCCCTCGGCGTGGCGGGTGGCGCCACCCTGGCCCGCCAGGTACGCGGTGAACTGATCGACGTGCTCGACCAGGACTACATCCGGACGGCCCGCTCGCTCGGCGTACCGGAGCGCCAGGTGATAAGACGGCTGGCGCTCAAGAACGCGTTGACCCCGGCCATGACCATCGTCGGCATCCAGTTCGCCTACCTCCTCGGCGGCACCGTCATCATCGAGCAGATCTTCTCGATCCCGGGTCTCGGGAGCCTCATGATCCAATCCATAAGCACCAAGGATCTCCCCGTGATCCAGGGCGTGGTGCTCCTGACCGCCGTCATCTTCGTCGTCGTCAACCTGGTCGTCGACGTCGGGTACGGCCTTCTCAATCCCAAGGTCCGTGTGTCGTGATCGAAACCGTCGAGGAACTTCCGGTCCAGACGGCTGACAGCCGGCGGTTCATCAAGCGGTTCGTCCACGACCGCGTGGCGATGGGCGGCGCCGTATTCATCCTGCTGGTAGTCGTAGTCGCAGTGCTCGCGCCCGAAGTCGCGCCCAGTTCGCCGACCACCAACTTCCCGGTGATCAACGCCGGCCCGTCGTGGGCCCACTGGCTCGGGACCGACGACTTAGGCCGGGACCTGCTCAGCCGGCTGATCTACGGCGCCCGGATCTCCCTCGAGGCGGCCAGCATCGTCGTGGGTCTCGCTCTCGCGGTCTCCGTTCCCATCGGTCTGGTGGCCGGCTACTTCTCCGGACGCACGGACAACGTCCTGATGCGGCTGATGGACGCCATGTTCGCCTTCCCGCCGCTGATTCTGGCTATCACCGTCGCCGCTCTTCTCGGTCCCAGCTTGCGCAACGCGTCGATTGCCATCGCCATCACCTTCGTCCCCGGATTGGCCCGGGTCGTGCGAGGCCAGGTGCTCGGCGTGCGGGAAGAGACATTCATCGAGGCGTCGCGATCCCTCGGCGCTGGCCCTCTTCGCATGATCGGGCGACATGTGCTCCCTAACGTGGCCTCACCTCTCATCATCCAGGCCGCGATCAGCTTTGGCTACGCCCTCCTCGCCGAGGCCGGGCTGAGCTTCCTGGGGCTCGGGGTGCAGCCCCCTAACGCGAGTTGGGGCGTGATGTTGCAGGAGGCATACCAGTTCGTGCTCAGTGACCCGTGGGCGACCATCGTCCCCGGCGTCGCCATCGCCCTCACCGTGCTGTCGTTCAATTTCGTGGGCGATGGGCTGCGCGACGCCTTGGGCCGAGAACGGGTGAAGGCTCGGCCGTGACGACGGCGAGTGAGTCCTTACCCGAGGGACGGGGCGCGGAGACCTCAGCTGTCACCGCTTTGGAGTCGCGGCAGGGGCCGGTCACGCGCGAGCCGATCCTGAGTGTGTCCGGGTTGGAGATCAAGTTCCTCGCAGGTGGGACGTGGAGCGCGGTGGTGGAGGACGTCAGCTTCGATGTCGCTCCGGGCGAGACCCTCGGCCTCGTCGGCGAGAGCGGCTGCGGCAAGACCGTGTCGTCGCTGGCCGTCATGGGACTCATACCGAGCGCCAACGGGCGGATCACGGCCGGCTCGGTGCGGTTCCAGGGCCTCGACCTGCTCCACATCGATGCCGAGGCTCTGAGACAGGTCCGCGGCGACCGTATCGCCATGGTCTTCCAGGAGCCGATGACCAGCCTCAACCCCTCGTTCACGATTGGTGACCAGATCTCCTTGGCCGTCCGAGCCCATCGCCAGGTGTCGAAGGCGGCCGCCCGAACCCGGGCCGTCGAGGTACTGGACCGAGTGGGCATCCCCGACGCCTCGCGGCGGGTCGACGACTACCCGCACACGTTCTCGGGGGGGATGCGCCAGCGGGCCATGATCGCGATGGCCCTGGCATGCGAACCTGATCTGCTGATCGCCGACGAGCCCACCACCGCCCTCGACGTGACGGTACAGGCCCAGATCCTCGAGTTGCTCCGGTC
>CAZCCS010000037.1:0-7242 GCA_964497005.1 uncultured Acidimicrobiaceae bacterium
GATGACGACACTCAGGTTATTCCCGCCGACCAAATCCGGCCGGGCGACACGATCTGGTCGATCGCCGAGGCAGTCGATCATGCCGGCGATGTCCGGCCGCTAGTCGACAGGATCAGTTCGCAGCTGGGCGGGACCCAGCTGTACCCGGGCGAACGTCTCACCATCCCTCTGAACCGCTAATCCCTTGTCCGGGGTGGAGGCCCGGCCGGGTTAAGTGTCACACCGGGATAGGGTCGCGCGGGTGCGCTGTCCGCATTGCTCGAGTCTCGACGACAAGGTCGTTGACTCCCGCGCTGCGGAGGACGGCGGGGCCATCCGCCGGCGCCGCGAGTGCCTCGCATGCGGCCGGCGGTTCACTACGTACGAGAGGCTCGAAGAGGTCCCCTTTACCGTCGTGAAACGATCGGGGCAGAGGGTCGGGTTCGACCGCGGAAAGATCGTGGAGGGGATCCGCGCTGCGTCGAAGAACCGTCCGGTGACGGAGGACCAGATGGAAGCGCTCGCAGCTGACGTCGAAGAGGCATTGCGCATGGTCGGCCACGAGGTCTCGTCGCAGCAGATAGGCGTCGCGGTGCTCGAGCGCCTACAGGCAGTCGACGAAGTCGCGTACATGCGTTTCGCCAGCGTGTACAAGGGTTTCTCCGGGGCGATGGACTTCGAACGTGAAGCCGGCATGCTGACCAAGTCCACGAGACCCAAGGCTCCCGGCCCGGTTCCAGGGACGTCTGGCAGCGGATAGCGTGCACCTGTCGCAGCCGGGAGTTCGGACAGGCAGGCCGGTTCGGAGCGCTCCCCGCTACTGACCAGATAGGAGGACCGTGCATGCGAGTTGGAGTACTCACCGGCGGCGGTGACTGCCCCGGCCTCAACGCCGTGATCCGGGCGGTCGTTCGTAAGGGAGAGGTCGGTTACGGCGACGAGTTCGTTGGTTTTCTTGACGGGTGGCGCGGCGTGGTCGACAACAAGACGACCGTGCTCGACGTCGAGCGTTGCCGCGGGATTCTGCCGAGGGGCGGCACCATACTCGGCACGTCTCGGACCAACCCCTACAAGATCGACGGCGGGTCGGAGAAGGCGCTCGACACCCTCCGATCGCAACGGGTCGACGCGCTGGTCGCGATAGGCGGAGAGGACACGCTGGGTGTGGCTCACAGGTTGAGCCAGGAGGGGGTGTCGATCGTGGGCGTGCCGAAGACGATCGACAACGACCTTTCCGCCACCGAGGTCACCTTCGGATTCCACACCGCGGTGCAGATCGCTACTGAGGCGATCGACCGGCTCCACACCACCGCCGAGTCACACGACCGGGTGATCGTCTGCGAGGTCATGGGTCGCCATGCCGGATGGATCGCCACGTACGCGGGCATCGCCGGCGGGGCGGCGGAAATCCTCATACCCGAAGAGCCATTTGACATCGACGAGGTGTGCCGGAACCTCAAGGCCCGGCACGCGAAGGGTCGCTACGCGTCGATAGTCGTGGTCGCTGAGGGGGCGGTGCCGGTGGAAGGCACGATGACGATCGCATCGCGGGAGGTCGACCAGTTCGGCCACCCTCGTCTCGGCGGCATCGCCAATGTTCTTGCAGAGGAGATCGAGCAGCGGACCGGGTACGAGACCAGGGTCACCATCCTCGGTCATGTCCAAAGAGGCGGCACACCGACCGCTTTCGACCGGGTACTCGCCACCCGCTTCGGAGTGGCTGCTATCGACGCCGTCCACGACCAGGCCTTCGGCCAGATGGTTGCCTTGCGCGCCGACTCGATCGTCAGGGTGCCGCTAGAGGAGGCGTTGAAGGAGCTGAAGACCGTCGACCCGGGGCTGTTCCACGGCGTCGCCGAGATCTTCTTCGGGTAACCGGACCGAAGCGCTCACCACTCCGCCGGCTCCGGGCCGTCCGGCGCATCGAGCGCGCCGGCGCCGGCAAGCAGGTCGCGCAGCGGGCCGAACAGGTGGGCGGGCGCCGCCAGGATAAGCCTGCCCTCGAGCGTTTCCACCCTTCCGCCGGCTTCGGCACAGACGAGCGCCCCCGCGGCGAGGTCCCAAGGGTTCAGCCCCCATTCGTAATAGGCGTCGAACCTGCCGGCGCCCGTCCAGCACAGGTCGAGAGCCGCCGCACCGAAGCGACGAACATCGCGGACCGCCGGCAGCACCTTGGTCAGCACCTGGGATTGCCACGCCCGGCGTTCCGGCCGGTAGCCGAAGCCCGTGGCGATGAGAGCGGTAGAGAGAGTGGACCTGTCGTCGTCGACGTGGCAGGGAAATCCGTTCCGGTGAGATCCCCAGCCGCGCACCGCGGCCCAGGTCTCGTTGCGGGAAGGGTCGAGCACTACCCCGACCACCGTGACGCCCTCGATCTCGGCGGCGATGGACACACCGAAATGAGGTATCCCGAACAGGTAGTTGGTGGTCCCGTCGAGCGGGTCGACAACCCAATGAACGCCTGACGTCCCCGGAGAGCTGGTCCCTTCCTCACCGAGCAGCGAATCGTCGGGTCGCCTCGAAGCGATGACCTCCGACACGGCTGCCTCTGCGGCCAAATCAGCTTCGGAAACCATGTCGGTGGCTGAGATCTTGGTATCGACCTCGAGGTCCTCACCCAAACCTCGCACGAGCACCCCGGCCGCTGCTCTTGCGGCTTCCAATGCGGTCTCGGCGAGGTCCCAAAGAAGCTCGTCCGATCCGGGCGGGGGACGGAACACGTGCTCGGCAGGCGCCAGGGGCGGGCCGGAACTCGACGGTCCGGAACTCGAGGGTCCGGAACTCGAGGGTCCGGAACTCGAGGGTCCGGAACTCGAGGGTGCGGGACTCGGGGGGCTCATTGTCGACCTTTGTAGCAGTACCTTGGCCGGGTGCTGGTCGACCTGCGCTCGGATACCGTCACACGTCCCACTCCAGAGATGCGCCGCGCCTTGGCCGAGGCCGAAGTCGGTGACGACGAGTACGGAGAGGACCCGACGGTAAACCGCCTCCAGGACACGTTCGCGGAGCTGGTCGGCAAACCTGCTGCGTTATTTGTCCCCTCCGGAACCATGTCCAACCAGATCGCCCTCCAGGTGCTCACCCGCCCGGGCGACGCGGTCGTGGTCGGCGCCCACCAGCACGTGGTGCTGTAC
This sequence comes from uncultured Acidimicrobiaceae bacterium, assembly GCA_964497005.1. Lineage (GTDB taxonomy): Bacteria > Actinomycetota > Acidimicrobiia > Acidimicrobiales > Palsa-688 > DASUWA01. Next base: position 3,114 of record CAZCCS010000037.1, read on the forward strand.
GAGGAAGGTGCGGCCGCGATCAACGCCGGCATCAGCTGGGCGCCGGCGGACGACTCTGACGGAGCCATCGGGCCCGGGGATGTCGAGGTTGCGGTCGAGCGTTCCCGGCACCATCAGCCCGCGATCGGAGCGGTGGCCGTGGAGGACACCCACATGGCATCGGGCGGGACCGTATGGGACCTCGACCGGTTCGAAGCGGTGGCGGCAGCGGCGCGACTGCACGGCCTTCCCGTCCATCTGGACGGGGCCCGGCTGTGGCACGCCTCGGTCGCCTCCGGCCGGAAGCTCAGCGAGCGGGCCGCGCCTGCCACCCTGGTGACCTGTTGCCTTTCGAAGGGGCTTTCAGCACCGGTGGGTTCCATCCTTGCGGGGCCGGAGGAGTTGATCGACGAGGCCCGGCTGCGGCGCAAGCGCCTCGGCGGGGCGATGCGGCAGGCCGGCGTTATCGCCGCGGCCGGTCTGGTGGCAATCCGGTCGGGCATCGACCGCCTGGCAGAGGACCACGAGCGGGCCAGGCGGCTTGCGCTTGCGGTAGCGGAGCGGTGGCCTGATGCGGGATGCGACCCTGGAGGGGTGCAGACGAACATCGTGTTGTTTTCGCATCCCGATCCTGCGGCCCTCCTCGAGTACCTGCGCGGCCACGACATCCTCGCCGGCACGATCGCCCCGGGAACCGTGCGGCTGGTAACCCACCGGGATGTGGGCGACGACGGCATCGACTTGGCGTGCAAGGCGATCGCCGGCGCGCCACCCGCCTGATTTGTCGTCGCACCGCGATCGCCGGCGCGCCGGCAGCCCGACCCTCGGCGGTTACCGTCTTGGTCGTGGCTGAGCTGCTGACCGCGGTGCCTGGCAGCACCCTCGCCATTTACGCCCATCCCGACGATCCCGACGTTGCCGCCGGCGGAACCCTTGCCGGGTGGTCCGAGGCAGGGTCGTCCGTGCATGTGTGCATCTGCGCCGACGGCGACAAAGGCTCGCTCGATCCGAAAACCAAACCCTCCGAGCTGGTGGCGACCCGTCGACTTGAGGTCGCCGCGGCCGGGAAGTTGCTTGGTGTCGCCGAGCATCACTGGCTCGGTTACCGAGATGGGGAACTGGACGACGACGGGGACCTCCGTGCGCGACTGGTCGCGCTTATCCGGTCGATCAGACCCGAGGCGGTTGTGGCACCTGACCCGACGGCTGTCTTCTTCGGCCAGCACTACGTCAACCACCGAGACCACCGCGCGGTTGGGTGGGCGGTTCTCGACGCGGTCGCCCCCGCAGCCGCTTTCCCCCACTACTTCCCCGAGGCGGGCCCGGCGCACCGGGTCGGCCAGCTCTACCTGTCGGGCACCCTCGACCCAGACGCGTGGGTCGACATCTCCGCGACGATCGACGCCAAGGCTGCGGCGATCGGGTGCCACACCACGCAGGTCGGAGACAGCGGCGAGTGGCTTCGAACCGCGGTTCGCCAGAGGGCAGAGGACGCCGGCCGGCGGGCGGGGGTTGCCTTCGCCGAAGGGTTCAGGCGGCTTCAGCTGTGAACTTTGGGCCGGGCTGGCTGGCGGCTGGCTTGGTTCAGGGCGGCTTCAGCTGTGACCCTGTGAGGCGGCTGGCCCGGTCGCCGGGGCGCCAGGAAAGCCAGTCGCGGGTTAGTTCCCGTCGCCCCCGTCGAACCGTTTGCGGAACCGGCGGGCGAGGTCCTCGACTGCGTCGTTGAAGCCACGGGCCTTCGCCGACCCTCGAAGCTCGTGTAGGCCGTGACGGCCGATCTTCCGCAGGTTCTGAATGAGCACCACGGCGGATGCCAGCATGATCAGGAAGCCGAAGACGCCGACGATCCAGTCCGATGCGAACGCCACGACGAGGATGACCAGCCCCACGACGAACCCGCCTGCGGCCCACCGGCAGTTGCGGGCGAGGTAGCTGGGAAGGGTGGTGGAACTTATCCTGCGGGCCGACTCGGGGTCGTGCGTGTAGAACCGCTGCTCGATTTCGTGCAAGATGCGCTCTTCGTGCTCGTTAAGCGGCACTTTCAACCCTCCGTCGTGCCATCTTCGCGCTGACCGCAAACTACAGCAACGCGCTTGCGTTTCGGCCTGGTTAAACCGTAATTCGGGAAAGGTTCATTCCGGACGGGGACCCCACTGGGTGTCGCCGGCCCTCTTTACCCGGATGCCGGACGGTCCGACTATGGCGGCGGGGGCCACCGCCGACTCCCCGAACCGATCGCGGATCGAGTCGATCGCGCCCGTCGCTGAACGCCATCTCTCCGCTTCGTCCCGGTCGTGGCGGTCGTCCTGCGATTCCGAGAAGAGCTGCATCTGCACCGGTTCTTCGTCGGAGGAGCTCAAGTTCGAGACACCGACGCCCATCAGCCTGATGCCATCGCCGAGCTCGACGCTCGCGAGCAGGTCGCCGGCGATCGCAGCGAGCGCCTGCCCGTCATTGATGCCTTGGGGCAGCGTCCGGGAGCGGGTCATCGTCCGGAAGTCGCCGTACCTGATCTTGAGGGTGACCGTTCGCCCCGTAAGTGACGCCTTGCGCATCCTGGCTGCCACCGCGTCCGACATGCGTACGGCCTCGGCGTGGAGACCGCCGGTGTCGATCCGGTCGACCGCGTAGGTCTCCTCGTGGCTGATTGATTTCACCTCGCGGTCTGGTTCGACCGGGCGATCGTCGATGGCGTTGGCCAGGCGGAGGAGGTGTGATCCGGCCGCCCTGCCGACCGCGCCTTCGATGGTGGCGGCCGGGAGCCCGGCCAGGTCGCCGACGGTCGTGATTCCCAGCCTGCGAAGGCGTTCGGCCGTGGCCGGGCCGACTCCCCACAGGGCCTCGATCGGCAGCGGGTGGAGGAAGGCGAGTTCCTCTCCGTGATTGATCACCATGACACCCTTGCCCGGCGTCACGCCTTTCAGGGTCGAGCGCGGCTTGGCTTCCTCCGAGGCGAGCTTGGCGAGGAACTTGGACGGCGCCACGCCTACGGAGCACCCGAGGCCGACCTCCGAGCGGATCCGCTTGCGGATCTCATGGGCGATCCCGAGAGCGGGTCCAAAGAGACGGATCGAGCCGGTGACGTCGAGGAACGCCTCGTCCAGCGAGATGCCTTCGACGAGAGGGGTGAAGGATTCGAACACATCGTGGATCTGTTTGCTGACCTCGGCGTAGCGGTCGTAGCGGCCGGCGACGAACACCGCGTGGGGGCAGAGCCGGCGGGCCCTGCTCGATGGCATTGCTGACCGGACGCCGTAAGCGCGGGCCTCGTAGCTGCACGAGGCGACCACGCCGCGAGAGCCAGCACCTCCGACGATTACCGGCTTGCCCACCAAGGCGGGGTTGTCGCGCGTCTCTACCGAGGCGTAGAAGGCGTCCATGTCGACGTGCAGGATCGCCCGCGGGCCCGACTGCTCTTGCGGTGCCACCAGACCCAAGTCTCTCAGAGGGCAGGGACCCTCGAGGGACTCCAAACCTGACTCAGAACGCCGCCGCCCGCCCCGGCCGCTGGATCAGCGCCCACATGATCAGCCGGCGCCCCGAGGCACCTTTGATCAATCGTTGTCTGATCTCGGCGGCGACCAGTTCAGCCTCGTGAGGTGCGCCGGCGTGGATGCTCGGCGCAAACGCCGCCTCGCTCGCGAGTGCGGCCATGCGGTCGACCCCGAACACGACCCAGGGGGAGGGCTCGTGAAGCTGCGCGCTCAACGAATGGCTCGCCCGGTTGGCGAACTCGGTGTCGGTCTCACCCGAGGAGCGGGAAACGCCCCACCAGGCAAGCACCTCGCCAACCTCACTCCAGTGACTGAGAACCCGTGACCGGGGTTCCCCACCGTCGCGCCATCGCCGGATCCGCCATCTCAGCCGGCGCAAGCCGATGTTCCCGGCGACCCACACCGCAACCAGCCCGAAAACGACCAGAACCGCCGCCCACCCCCCGCTTATCCCCGAGGAGCGACCGCCGTGGCTTGCGGCTGCCGCAGCGGTGCTCGGGCTGGTGCGGGCTGCGCCGCCGGCGACCGTTGTGGGCGCGGTGCTGTGGGGAGCGGGGGCGGGCGTCTCGCCGGTGGCCCCGGACGAGGGACCCGAAGTGGGCAACGGTGGGGCGTAGCCCTGCGCGGTCGGATCCGAAAACGACTTCGTCGGCTCG
>CAZCCS010000037.1:7252-14496 GCA_964497005.1 uncultured Acidimicrobiaceae bacterium
CGTAAAGCCGGCCGTCGGCTCGAACGGCACCCACCCGATCTTCGGACCGAAGTACACCTCCGGCCAGGTGTGAGCGTCGGCGTCGACGACCTGGTACACCCCGCCGCCGGTGTCAGTGCCGGTGGTGAACCCGACCGCCAGCCTCGTCGGCAGACCGATCGCCCGTGCGAGCACCGCGTATGCGCCGGCGAACTGCTGGCAGTAGCCGGTGCGGGTGTTGAAGAGGAACGTCGTCAGAGCGTCGATGCCGTAGCCGTCGAACGGCGGGTTGAGGCTGTACTGAAACGACGGGCCGAGAAAGAAGTCCTGGAGCGCCACCGCCTTGTCGTACTCGGTCTGCTTCCCGGCGGTCACCTGCCGAGCCAGGGCATAAACCGACTGCGGCACGCTGACCGGGAGGCTGAGGTACTGCGACACCGAGGCGTCCGTCCTCACCGGCGGAGCGGACGCGAGTTGGCTCGGGTCGAGCGTCGACAGGTACTGGTACGACGTGACGGTGTAGGTGAGGCCGTCCGATGTCTTGCGCGACGTGATGAGGCTCGACGACGTGGAGTCGTAACCGACCCCTTTAACCCCGACCACCGACACGGGAGTGAATGCCGCTGGAAGCCAGACCGATTCGAGACCTTGCACCCGGAACTGCTCCTGCACCGTGCGGGTTCCTGGGGGCACGGCGGAGACCCCCGGCAGTCTGCCTCCGAAACCGCGATAGGAGTTGGTGGCAACCCAGGCTTCGCCGGTGAAGGTGTCGAGCGAGGTGAGCCGCCAGTAGGACGCGACGGGGCTGTGCACGGTGAAGACGCCGACGTTGCTCAGGTCGACGAGACGGGTCCGCAGGTCGACTATCGGGTTGGCTACCTGCGGAGGTCCGCCCGTACCACCGCCCACGGAGCGCCATCCGAGCACGCCGCTTCCTTCCACTCCCTTCGACGCCGGGGCGATGATCAGAACGACGAGCATCGCTGCGCCGGCGAGTATCGCCCCGACCGGCAGAGCCCAAGCCGCAGCCCCGGTCGCTTTGCCGCCAAGCCATGGCACGCCGGCACCCGTTGCGGACGACCGGTAGACGAGGAAGAAGATCAGTAGCGCGGCCGCCTCGATGATCGCGGCCCACTGACGCCCCGGTCCGTAACCAACCACGCAGCATGTGAGGAACATCGCGAACGCCGGCACGGTGGCCCACAATGCCGATCGAACCCTGAACGCCAACCAGTCGCCGGCGAATGCGACCAGGCCCGCCCCTAGGGCGGCGGCGAGAACGAACCCCGTCGTCGGCTGCACCGGCGACACGACCGACGGAATGTCGCGGTAGGCGATTTGTAATGAGTGGTACGCGGTGTTGAACGACCTCGCAGTCGGTAACCCGTAGACGGTCGTCGACCCGATGACGGTCCAGGTCCCGACGAGCGCGACGGCTGCAAGTCCCGCCAGCGCTGCGACGGGAGCCGGCAGGCGGGCGCGGCGTGCGACCCAGCACACGGCATGGACAGTCAAAGCTGTCAGCAGGACCGGGCCAATCCAGCGGTTGCCCGCGATGACTCTGAAGAGCCCCCACGCTGATGCCAACGTGAGGAAGGCCAGCGCAACGGTCGCGGCCGGGTCTGCCCGCTGGGCGATCCTCGGCGGCGCCGGCGCGGATTGAGAAGCGCCACGACCAAGCCCACCGTCGCTCGGGGTCAGCCTGGGGCGTTCGGGTGCGGTCAGCACGGCACGCCGGTCCTTCGGGAGCCGCTCCAAGCCGTTTGGAAGCTCGTTCCCCGGGGCACCACCACCTGGCGCCACCTCGACCCGCTACCCGGCGACGTCGAGCCCGGAAGCGCCTTGGCGCCTGCCCGCAAGAAAACGACCACCGCCGCCGGCGAACGCCCCGCTTTCCTAAGCACCGCTCCAATCTCATCGACGCCCGCTGCGTCGCTGGTCACTAACACCATCGGACCGGACAGCATGGCGAAACGGAGTTCCTCCCACAGCCCTGATCCCTGCCGCGCTTGGCAAACCGCGAGCGCGTCGAGAATGGCCGCTTCGTGCCCCGGCCCGCTGCCGTAACCCGTGTCTACGCCACCGGTGATCACCACCCTTGTCTGCATGCCCGAGCGAAGAGTGGAAGTTGCCAGGCTGGCGGTCGCCGAAAGTGCCGCCTCGAAGGTCTGCGGGATGTGCGCCCGGGACCGGGCGTCGACAGCGATGGTGGTGCGCCCCCGCCAGAGGTTCTCGGGTTGGCGGACCATGATCTCGTCGACCCGCGCGGTCGATGCCCAGTGCACGTGGCGAAGGTCGTCGCCGGGCTCGTACTCCCGAAGACCGTAGAACTCGTCTCCTCCCCGCCCCAGCACCGGCAGGGGAACGCGGCGATCCCGGTCGCTATCAGACGGGATGGAGCTGTGTGCCAGGAGCTCGACCCGTGGGTGGACCGTCAGAGATCCGCCGGGCGCGCCCACCCTTGTCACGCGGGCCAATCCGAACGGGTCGGAGAGCTCCACCTCCAGAGCCTGGAGGCGATAAAGGCCCCGGCGCGCCGCCGGGAGTCGGTACGTGGCTCCTCTGGACTCCTCGGGATCGAGCGGCGCCACGGCGAAAGAAGCGGCCATCCGGCCGCCCTCGAACCGGTCGCGGACGACGACGACCGGCGACCGTTTGCGGCCATGGTTGCGCGCCGAGACCAGCACCTTGGCCTCGGTTCCCTCGGGGAGCCGTGATGGCCGGATAGTTCGGGAAACCCTCAAGTCCCACGTCGCGTTGGCAACCCACGCCCGGGCCGCTACGACAAGAACGAGCGACCCTGCACCGAGGGGATAAAGCTCGTCCAAACCGAAGAGGTATGCGCTCGCACCCAGCACGAGCGCGGCGCCCAACAACCACCATCCCCGCCGGGTCAGACCGGCGCGGGCGCGCATCACACGGCGGGTCGGCCGGATGGAACGGGAACCATGCGGAGCACGTCCGCGAGCACCTCGGATAGGTCGACGCCCGACACCACCGCCTCTGGCGAGAGCATCAGCCGGTGCTCGACGACCGGCCCGAAGATCGCCTTTATGTCGTCGGGGATCACGTACTCCCGCCCGATGGAGCCGGCGAGCGTGCGGGACGCGCGCTGCAATGCCAGGACCGATCGTGGCGACATGCCGAGGGTCAGTGCCGGATGGCTGCGGGTCGCGGTTGCGAGATCGACGACGTAGCCCTTCAATGCCGTCGCGATGTGCACCTGGTCCGCAGTCGAAACCATCTTCGCAACCGACTCGGGCGCGGCCACCACGGCCAGATCGTCGAGCGAGTCTTCTCGCGACGAATGCACATCGAGCATCGCGATCTCTGCGTTCCTGTCCGGGTAGCCCATTCGCACCCGCATCAGGAAGCGGTCAAGCTGGCTTTCCGGTAGCGGGTAAGTGCCCTCGTACTCGACCGGGTTCTGGGTGGCGATAACGAGGAACGGGTCCGGGAGCGCATGGGTGACGTTGTCGATCGTGACCTGACGTTCCTGCATCGCTTCGAGCAGGGCGGCCTGGGTCTTGGGCGAGGCGCGGTTGATCTCGTCGGCCAACACCACGTTGGCGAACACCGCCCCTGGTCTGAAGGAAAAAGACCCCGCTTCTCTGTCGTAGACGGTCGTGCCGGTCACATCCGACGGGAGCAGGTCGGGAGTGAACTGGATGCGCCGCCAGTCGAGATCGAAGGATCGCGCGAGCGCCTTGGCCATGGTCGTCTTGCCGACGCCCGGGACATCCTCCACCAGCAGGTGGCCCTCTGAAAGCAGGCAGACCAACGCCAGCCGCGTCGGCTCCTCTTTGCCCTGTATGACCGTCGCCACGTTTGCGACTATCGCCTCGAAGGTGTCCGCGAAACCGCTGATCGTCTGGGCTGTCGCAGCCGGTTGTCTCGCCACTGGCGCCTCCGAGGGGACTGGCCGGTAGCGTACCCTGCCCGAAATGGCTTCACTGGAGGCTGCCACACCCGACTTTGGCACAACCGACTTTGGGACAACCGACTTTGGCGTGCGAGATGATGCGAAGCCAGACGTTGTCCTCGCCGTCGACGTCGGTGGCACGAAGTTCGCGGCTGGAGTCGTGGACCGGGCGGGGAGGATCCTGTGGGAGGCCCGGATCCCCACCCCTGCAGGAGCCGGCGAAGCCGAGCTGTGGGCATCCCTCGAGGAACTGTTGTCCGAGGTTCCGGCGGGAACGGGAGCGGAGGTGTGCGGGGTGGGCTGCGGCGGGCCGATGTCCCGGGGCGGGGAGCTGGTGTCGCCGTTGAACATCCCCGGATGGAGGGATTTTCCGCTCAAACGACGCCTTCAGGAACTCACCCGCCTTCCCACCTGGGTCGACAACGACGCCAAGGCCCTCGCCCTCGCCGAAGGCTGGCTCGGGAGCGCGGTTGGTGAGCAGAACTACATATCCATGGTCGTTTCGACGGGCATCGGCGGAGGGATCGTCCTGGACGGAAGGCTTCTCGACGGAGAGAGCGGGAACGCCGGGCACATCGGCCACGTGATTGTCGAGCCCCAAGGGCGACGCTGCGGTTGCGGGGCCCACGGCTGTCTGGAGGCGGAGGCTTCGGGCACTGCCATCGCAGCTGTGACCGGCCGCCCCCCGGCCGAAGCCGGCCCCGAGGTCGTCGAGCGCACCGGCCGGCTGGTGGGTCGCGCAATAGCCAGCGTTGCCAACCTGCTCGACCTGAAATTGGCGACACTCGCCGGCTCCGTGGCCCTCGGTTTCGGAGGGCCGTTCTTCGCCGCGGCCCAGGCCGAGGTGGACGAGAGATGCAAGCTCTCGTTCTCATCCGGCTGCAGGGTGGTGAGGAGCAAGCTCGACTCATCGGGCCCGCTTCTCGGCGCCGCGGCCGTGGGGTGGCGAGGACTTGTCGGTGCCTAGACGGTTTCGGTCAGGCGTCGGGTGGTCGGCGGCCGGCGCTCTTCTCCGCCGACCCGATCTTTGGTTGGTGGCGTCCCGGATGGCACCGCCGAGATGGTGGCGCCGCTGGCCACCCGTTCCGCTTCCCCCGCCGGATTACCGGAAATTCCGCCTCGAGACGATGTACGGGGATGACAACGCGAATGTCGGTGGCGACGAACTGGTCGCCTACCTGGAATGGTGTCGCCGTATGGCACGTCACGCGCGGTAACGTCTGGCCCGTGCTCACCGGGTTTAGGGGGCGGGACCTGCTGCCAGCCCCATATCGGATACAGGCGGCCTGAGAGAGGCTCGGGCGGGCGGATGGTGCAGTCACTCGTGCTCAACGCCAGCTACGAGCCTCTCTGTGTCGTGTCGAGCCGCAGAGCCCTGATGCTCATCATTGACGAGAAAGCGGAGTTGCTTCACGCCACCGATCGTCTGTTCCGGTCAGCGCGGATGGCTCTTGCGGAGCCGTCGGTGGTCCGTCTCTGGCATTTTGTCAAGGTTCCGTATCAGGCGCGGATCTCCCTCAACCGCCGGGCGGTGTTCGCACGCGACGAACACCGTTGCCAGTACTGCGGTGCCTCCGCGGAAAACATCGACCACGTGATCCCACGCAGCCGCGGAGGAGGCCATTCCTGGGACAACGTGGTCGCCTCCTGCCGGCCGTGCAACTCGCGCAAACGGGACCGTTCCCCTGAGGAGAGCGGCATGCGCCTCCGCAAAGCCCCGACTGCCCCCCGCCAGCGCACCTGGATCCTCGTGGCGTCGGGGGCGATCCGCTCTGACTGGGAGCCGTACCTGACGATCTCGTCGGCAAGCCTCTCCGCCTCGGCCTGACCGGTCGAAGCTTGGGCTGGCGGCTGGACCAGGAGCACGGCCGGGCGTCGCAATTACATGTCGCATCGGCGTCCGCGGCCGCTGAGCCAGGCGCTGTCCGCGCGGTCCGGCTCATGCAGGTGAGCGGGCCGGCGATAGTCCTCGGGAGCGCACAGCCGGAGGAGCACGTTGACGTTGCGGAAACCGAACGGGCCGGTGTCGAGGTGGCCCGCCGGCGTAGTGGTGGGGGAGCCGTTCTCGTAACCGAGTCCGGCGTCCTCTGGGTCGATGTCGTCCTTCCCGCCGGCGACCCCCTGTGGAACGACGATGTGAGCCAGGCCGCGTTGTGGGTCGGACAGGCGTGGGCAGACGCGCTCGGCCGTCTCGGGGTTGGCGACGCGACCGTCTGGAAGCAGCGAATGCTCACCACCGAGTGGTCGAGCCGGGTGTGCTTCGCCGGCGTCGCGCCCGGCGAAGTGCTTGTCGACGGCAAGAAGGCGGTCGGTGTCTCGCAGAGACGGACCCGGCATGCCGCCCTTTTTCAGGCGGCCGTTCTTCTCGAGTGGGCGCCCGCCGGCCTCCTCCGCCTGCTCGCCCTCGACCAGGTCTCACGCCGGCGGGCCGAGGAGGAGCTGGCATCCGCCGCGATCGCGGTGCCCGTTGCGCCGGCGGACCTGCTGGAAGCTTTTCTCGCCTCGCTTCCCTGAGTAGGCGGCGCCTTCCCCCGGGAAACGAGGCTGTTGGGTAGAGAAAAGCTGCTATAGCAGCTTAAGTCTACCCAGTGGCAATGAAGGGGAGCCATTGGCATCCATATCCCGTCCGGATTTCGGGTGTCGCTTCGCAGCCAACTGACCCGGCGTCGGTTTGAAAGCAGCGGGAGCTCCTCCGGTTTCTCGTATTTGGAGAAGCGCGGCCGTCCAAATGGTTGACAGTGGGGGACTGGAACCATAGAGTGGAGGAAAGTGGCGCGAAGGGGAGGGACCCAGGCTTCGACGGCGCCACAGAGGGATCCACAGAGGACGGAGAAGTGACAGGTGGCGATGCGCTTCGTAGGGAGGTACGAGCACTCCCTCGACTTGAAGGGGAGGATCATCCTTCCAGCGCGCTTTCGGTCAGCTTTCGACACCCACGCGTTCGTCTCCAAGCACAACGAGCGATGCCTTGCGCTGTGGACCCCCGAAGCGTTCGAGGCGAAGCTGGACCAGATGGAATCGATTCAGGACCGCACCCCTCAGGATCGCCAAATGGTCCGGGCGTGGGCCTCTGGTTCGGCGGAAGTCGAGTTGGACAGGCAGGGCCGGCTGGCACTTCCGGCCTACCTGCGCGAGTACGCGCACCTGGAGACAGCGGTCCTGGTGCACGGCGCCATCAACCACGTCGAGCTTTGGGATCCGTCCGAGTGGGAGATTCGGGGCGTTCCCGGCGACGCGGAGCTCGCCGATCCGAGTTGGAGCACAACCGCTCCGGCTCCGGAAGGGGTGTGATCCTCCACGACGCGGAGTCTTTTTCCTGGGCCATGCGCAGCCCTTCGACTGG
>CAZCCS010000038.1:0-867 GCA_964497005.1 uncultured Acidimicrobiaceae bacterium
AGCGAGCTCCACGCCGGTCTGGAGGTCCTCAGGGAGGCGGCCGCCCGTCAGCCCGGAAGGCTGCGAGTAACGCTCGGCCCGCCGGCGACGTTCGTTCCGGACAACCCGGTCCTGTTTCTCGAAGTCGGCGGCGACATAGAGAGGCTCCGTGACCTGCGCGACTGGGTGTTCAAGGCCCCGCTCGAAAGGCCCCTTTCCTGGCCCTGGATTCCGCACGTCACGCTGGCCGACGGGATCGCCGAGGATCGCATCGCTGCCGCCCTCGCCAGCCTCGACCGCTACGCCTCAGTTGCCGATTTCGACCGGGTGGTGATCCTCGAGGAGGGTCGCGGCCGGCTCTGGAGGCCACTCGCAGACGCCCGGCTGGGCCCTCCGGTCGTCGTGGGCACCGGCGGTCTGGCCATTCGCATCACCCAGGGACGGCTGCTCGACCCGCTCCTGCTCGAGGCCCTCGGCGACGACGAGGCGCTAAAGAGCCTGTCGGCGGGTTGGACCGACCCCGACGGTCCGCCGCACCAGATCGTGCTCACCGCTCACCGGCGCGGGCAGCTTCTCGGGACCGCGGCGATCCGGACCGAGCCTCAAGGTGCTCGAGCCGCGGTGTTTGTGCTGCCCGACGCCCGTGGAGAAGGTACCGGACGCCACCTTCTTGCCCAGCTCGAGTCCGCCGCCCTCGAAGCAGGGTGGGACGTTCCCCTCGTAGTCGGCGAGGGGCCGGCCGGCTTCTACGAGTCCCGAAGCGCCTGGATCCGGCCGGCGCCGGCCACCGCCGTCCGCGCGAAAGCGAATACACGAACACCACAGAGCCGTACTGGGCGAGCTACTTGATGCGGTGGCTGGCGACCACACCCCGGACCGTACCAGACT
>CAZCCS010000038.1:877-14096 GCA_964497005.1 uncultured Acidimicrobiaceae bacterium
TAGCGCACGCCGCGCAGGAGCTCACCGTCGGTAATCCCGGTCGCCGCGAAGAAGCAATTGTCGCCACTGCACAGGTCGTCCAGGTAGAGCACCCGGTCGATCTCGTAACCCGCTTCGACAGCGGCCTGCCTCTCGGCTTCGTCGCGCGGCCATAGCCGGCCTTGGAGCTCGCCGCCCATGCACTTGAGCGCCGCCGCGGCGATAACACCCTCTGGCGTTCCCCCGACCCCGAACAGGATGTCGGTCCCCGAGTCGGGCCAAGCAGAGGCGATAGCGCCGGCGACGTCCCCGTCGGTGATGAGCCGGATCCTCGCCCCGGTCGACCGGATCTCCTCGATCAGGTCCTTGTGGCGTGGCCGGTCGAGGATGATCGCTGTCACGTCCCTGACCGATTCGCCTTTCGCCTCCGCGACGGCCCGGACATTGTCGGTTGGAGACTGCTCGAGGCTCACCTTCCCTGCGGCTTCGGGCCCGACGGCAAGTTTCTCCATGTAAACGCACGGGCCGGGGTTGAACATCGTCCCCCGATCACTCACCGCGATCACCGACAAGGCACCACCTCGCCCGAGCGCCGTCGGGGTCGTGCCGTCGATCGGGTCGACCGCTATGTCGGCCTCCGGAGGAGTCCCGTCGCCGATGCGTTCGCCGTTGTAGAGCATCGGGGCCTCGTCCTTCTCTCCCTCGCCGATGACCACGACGCCGTCCATCGGGACCCCCCCTAGGACGATCCGCATCGCGTCGACGGCCGCCCCGTCGGCTCCCTCTTTGTCCCCGCGGCCCATCCAGCGAGCCGCAGCCATCGCCGCTGCCTCGGTGACCCGCACGAGATCCAACGCCAGGTTTCGATCCGGGGCCTGCGGCCGCCGGTCGTCGCGCTCACCCACGGGTCCGAATGTAGTGGCTCTGCGGTCGCGCACGTCCCGACGTGCCCTTACAGGTGCCTGATGTGTCTGCAGGATCCTCCCCTAGGTAGCCTTTCGGATCGTGGCCGTCACCGTGGTTCCGTCCTCGAACCGGGTCGGCGGCCTGCGCGAGACGCTGTTCGGGGACGAGGCGAAGGTTCACCGAGGCCTGGTGGCCGCCGGCGCGCTGGCAGTAGTGGCCGGCGTGGTACTGCGGTTCTGGGCGCCCAGCCCGCTGTGGCTCGACGAGACCATCAGCGTCAACATCGCCCGCCTCCCGGTATCCGAGATACCCCGTGCGCTCAGCCACGACGGGGCGCCACCGCTCTACTACGTGCTGTTGCATTTCTGGATGTCGGTCTTCGGGACGGGCGATTTCGCTGTGAGGGCGTTCTCCGGCGTGGTCTCGGTGGCGACGCTCCCCCTGTTCTGGGTGGCGGGGCGCCGCCTCGGGGGGCGCACAGTCGCGTGGGTCACGTTCTTCCTCGGCGTCACCTCGCCGTTCGCCATCAATTACGCGACGGCGACGCGCATGTACTCGATGATGATCCTGCTGTCGGTGCTCGGTTACCTGGCGCTACAGCGGGCACTCGAGCGGCCAACCCGCGGAAGGCTGATCGCCCTCGGAGTGGTGACCGCCGGGCTTCTCTACACCCACTACTGGGGGCTCTACCTGGTGGTGGTTACCGCCGCCTGGCTGGCTTGGCGTGCCCGCCGAAACCCCTTCGGTCGCGACCGTCTTGCCCTGCGGGCGATCGGCTTCGGGGCGCTGGCCTGGCTCCCGTGGTCGCCGGTGTTCGCCTACCAGGCCCTGCACACCGGAACTCCCTGGACCAGCTCGGCGAGCCCCGGCGACCTGCTCGCCCTGTTCGGCGACTACTCCGGGCCGGGTTCGTGGGGAATGCTCCTCATGTTCGGGACCTTCACTCTGTTCCTCGTGGGTGTCTTCGGCAGAACGGCGGCTCCGGGTACACCGGTGCGCGTCACCGGTGCGGACGGGGTGGTCCGAGAAGTTCCTTCCGGCCCTGCGATCGTGATCGAGCTGCGTCCGCGCCCGGGGATGGCCCCACTCGTGCTCATGGCCCTCGGGACCCTCGCCATCGCGGTGGTCCTCGGCGCAGTGGCCCACGCGGCGTTCGTCGCCCGGTATACCGCCGTGGTGCTTCCGCTTTTCCTGCTCGTCGTGGCTGCGGGGATCGCGGTCATACCCGGCCGGCGCTTCCGAGTCGGCTGCATAGCTGTTCTGTGCGTAGCGGGCCTGCTGACCGGTTACGGCGAAAACAAACAGCACCGCACTGAGGCAGCCCGTGTCGCAGCGGTGCTCAACGCCCAGGCGCAGACCGGCGACGTCGTCGTCTATTGCCCAGATCAGCTCGGTCCCGCGGTCGACCGTCTGCTCACCGTGCCAGGCGTCATACAGACGACGTTCCCACGTGCGCTCGGGCCGCAACGCGTCGACTGGGTCGACTACAAGAAGGTGATCGCCCGCACGGATCTGGCGACGTTCGCCCAGGAGGCCCTTTCGAGGTTGGGCGCCGGTCACACTCTGTGGCTGGTGTGGAGGGACGGCTACCCGGGCCTGGGCGGTAGCTGCGGTTACTTGCAGAGCTGGTTCGGCTATCTGCTGCACTCGTCTGGGCCGACCGTGGTGCGCCAGAACGGCAGCGTCTACTACGAGTACGAGAACCTGGTCCGCTACGCCAGCTGAGGTTCGACCGCCGCGGCTGGAAGCGGAGGGGGCATCCGTAGGATAATGAACGGCAGGCGTTTTTCGAGAGGTCCGGATCCTGAGGGTCTCCGCCCCCTTTTCTTATGACCTGTGCCTCGTGCCCCTGCACCATACGTTCACTGGAGGAATCCGCGATTGACTGACTCTTTGCCCAGCCTCGCAGATCAAACCCGCCTCGCAGATGAAGTGGTGGTGATCGGCGCGGGCCCCGCTGGGCTCACCGCGGCTTACCAGTTGTCAAAGGCGGACCGGCGATGCACGGTGTTGGAGGGCGACAGCGTGGTCGGGGGAATCAGCAGGACGGTTGAGCGCGACGGCTGGCGATTCGACATAGGGGGTCACCGTTTCTTCACCAAGGTGCGGCCGGTCGAGGAGTTGTGGCATGAGATCCTCCCCGACGAGGAGTTCATGCTCCGGCCTCGCAAGAGCCGCATCTACTACCAGGGAAAGTTCTACGACTACCCCCTGAAAGCATCGAACGCTCTGCGGAACCTGGGAGTCATCGAAGCGGTTCGGTGCGTCCTGTCGTATGCGTGGGCGAGAATCCGCCCACCCGCCGATCAGCACATGTACGAGGGCTGGTTGGCTGCTCGGTTCGGGTGGCGCCTGTACCGGCACTTCTTCAAGACGTATACGGAAAAAGTCTGGGGTCATCCGCCGTCCGAGATGCCCGCAGACTGGGCCGCTCAGCGGGTCAAGAACCTGTCTTTGTTCACTGCGATCATCAACGCGCTGTTACCCAGGCGCAACCAAAAGGACATCACCTCGCTCATCGAAGAGTTCCAGTATCCGAAGCTGGGACCCGGAATGATGTGGGAGCGTTGCCGCGACCTCGTCGAGTCTGCGGGGACCAAGGTGATGATAGACACCCGCGTCCGATCCATCCGTCACTCGAACGGCAGGGCTGTCGCAGTAGTCGCCGAGACCGACGGAGCCCGAACCGAGTATCCCGCCTCTGCGGTGATCTCCTCGATGCCGATGTCCGGCTTGATCGGCGTAATGGACCCGCCGGCCCCAGAGCCGGTCCGCAAGGCGGCAGCAGATCTTTACTACCGGGATTTCCTGACTGTCGCCCTGGTGGTTCCGGCCGAGAGTGTCCCCTGGGACGACAACTGGATCTACATACACGACACCAGCGTCAAGACGATGCGGATTCAGAACTTCGGGTCTTGGTCGCCGCACCTCGTGAAGAACGGCAGGAACGTGTTGGGGCTCGAGTACACGGTCGAGGAGGGTGACGCGGACTGGAACGCGCCCGATGACGTCCTGATCGAGCGGGGAAAACAGGAGCTCCGCAAGCTTGGTCTCGTCGACCCGGCGCAGGTCGAGGACGGCTACGTGGTGCGGATGCCCAAGGCCTACCCCTACTACGACGTCGATTACAAGGACAACGTCCAGACCATCCGCGACTGGCTCGATGAAAACGCGTCCAACGTCTACCCAGTGGGTCGCAACGGGATGCACCGGTACAACAACCAGGACCACTCGATGTACACGGCGATGCTCACCGTCGAGAACCTCCTCGGGGCCAGCCACGACGTGTGGTCGGTGAACGTCGAGGAGGAGTACCACGAAATCAACAGTGGCTCGGTCGGCGGCTCCCCGTCCGGCGGCTCACAGTCCGTTGTCGCCCCGACCGGACGGGAGGGGAGCGGGCGGGACGCCCCCATCCTCCCGAAAAGAAGTCCCGCCGCCTGACACAATCCCTACGTGGCCAGGATCTGGTATTGCCCCAGCTGCGGGTACGAGGTGCACAGTCGCGGACGCTGCCACGCGTGCCGCCAGAAGCTGGTGGCGTCCGACCTTCCGGAACTCGAAGCCGGCGACGAGGAAGATGAGGTCGGCTACCGGCTCGGGGGTTGGCACGACCGTGACCGTGGTCGGCTGATCGAGTTCCTCAACGCGCTGCGCATACCGCACCGTTTCGAGGAGGACGAGCTCGTCGTCACGGCGGAGGACGAGGAGCGCGTCGACGACCTTGTGGCAGAGCTGGTGGCCACAGCGACCGACGACGCCGACGACGGTGAGTCGGAATTCGGCGATCGTGTCTCGGATGCTGACGGCGTCGAGGCGCACCATCCCGGCGCCGGCATCGATGACGACACCGCTGCCACGATCGCTCTTCTGGGCGACGCCGCCCGCCGGCTCCGGGCGGATCCGACCGACATGCAAGCCGACGCCGATGTTGCGGAGGCATCGACAGCCGTGTTCCTCGCCGACGGGTTCGGTGGAGTTGACTCGGAGACGTGGGCAGCGGTCGGAAGGGTGACCCGGCGGCTTCTGACCGCGCTCGGCGCCGACGAGGCTCTAGAAGAGGAGATCCGTCTCCAGGCCGGGGTGCTCAGCAAGCTGCTTCCCGAACGCCATGACGACCTCCCCGTTGCCGCCCCTTCCCCAAGCGACCAGCGGTCGGCACGCCTGGCAGTCGGAACCGTCTACGAGCTCCCCGAATGGTCTCCCGAACAACGGGCCCACCTGAGCGTCCTGCTCGACGACAACCACATCGTCCACGAATGGGACGCCGACGACCTCGTCGTCGAGTCGGCGCGGGAGAACGAAACCGAAGCTCTCTTCTCTCTCGTCGGCGCCGCAGACAACGAGGAGGAAGACGAGGAGGCCGACGAACGGCGCTATCACGCCATCGAGGAGCTCTTCAATGCCTCCGCCAGGTTGGCCTCAGATCCCGAGGATCCCCAGCGACGGGCCGACGTCCTGGAGTGGTCGACGGAGGTGGACGGGCCGGCGCCTGTCGGCATGGACGAGGTGTTCTGGCTTCGCGTTGTCAACCGGATCCACGCTCTCACCGGGGCGCTCGAATCCGACGAGTCGGACGACGACTTCGTCGCGAGTGAGGCGGGAACGCTTCACGATCTCCTTCGCTCGATCGTGTGACCGCGCTGGGCCTGCTTCTGGCGCCGGGCGCCGGCGCCGGGCGCGACCAGCCTGCGTTGGTGGCGATCGACAAGCGGGCGTCCGAAGCCGGTGTGAGGGTGGTCCGGATGGACTTCCCGTACCGGAAGGCCGGACGCCGCTCCCCCGATCGGCCGCCGGTCCTGCTGGCGGCGGTCGAGGAGGAGGCCGCGGCGCTCGGCGGCGAGGTCGACCACTTCCTGCTAGGCGGCAGGTCGATGGGCGGACGCATCTGCTCGATGGCCGTCGCCGGAGGGCTTAGGGCGGCTGGGCTGGTCCTGGTCAGCTACCCGCTGCACCCGCCGGGTCGGCCCGAGCGCCGGCGAGATGAGCACTTCCCCGCGTTGAACGTCCCCTGCCTGTTCATCTCAGGGACTCGGGACCAGTTCGGCTCGCCTGAGGAGATCGAGGCCGCCACCCGGGCGATCCCCGGTCCGGTGACCCACCGATGGATAGAGGGCAAGGACCACGCGCTGCGGGGAACTGACCAGGAGGTCGCCGGAATGGTGGTCGATTGGTTGGGCGAGACGGGCTTTCTCACCTGACATAGGCCGGCTCGCCTAAAGGCTCAGTCAGCCCCGAACATGGCGTACAGCTCAGCAAAAGCCGCGGTGGCGGCGACAAGGCTGTCGACGGCGACGTATTCGTCGTTGCCGTGCGCCTGCGCCACCGACCCGGGACCGCACACCACCGCCGGAATCCCAGCCTGGTTGCGCACGAACCTGGCGTCGGTGGTGAAAGTCATTCCGATGGCGTCGGGGACCGCGCCAGTCGCCTTCGTGACCGCCTCGCCGACAAGCACCGCGAACGGATCGCTCGCGGGCATCTCGCTGGCCTCGCCGAACATGTCCACCTCGAACTCGTATCGCAGATCGGGGACCCCGGCGGCATCGATGAGCTTGCGTATACCGGCCTCTGTGCCACCGAGGGTCGCCCCCGGGAGGAGCCGACGATCCAGGCCGATCACGCACGTCTCGGCGACCGTGTTGAAAGTCGTTCCGCCGGCGATGGTCCCCACGTTGGCGGTGGGCCGCCCCAGCAATGGATGCTCGGGGTCGCCGAAATCGGCGGCGTGCAAGGCGAGCACCACCTTGGCGGCATGCTCGATCGCCGAGACCCCTTCGCGAGGGCGGCTGCCATGCCCCGGGCGCCCCTCGACGCGGATCAGCGCCTGGAGAAGTCCTCGCTCGGCCACGCAGAGCTGAAGGTCTGTCGGCTCTGGGATGAGGCACGCGTCTCCACGGATGAATCCCTGCTCGAGTAGGGCCTTGGTGCCCACGCGGCCCCCACGCTCCTCGTCGGCGACGAAGTGGAACACCAGGTCGCACGAAGGCGCCACTCCCGCTCTTTCCAGTGCATCGAGCGCGCAGATCGCCGCGGCAATGCCGCCTTTCATGTCGGCGGTACCCCGCCCGTAGAGCTTTCCGTCCTCGACGTGGGGGTCGAACGGGCCCCGCGACCACGCCGCGGCGTTTACCGGAACAACGTCGAGATGACCGTTGACGATGAGCACCGGCCGCTTTGCACCCGGACCCTCCGGATGGGGCACCTCGGCTATCAACGAAACCCGTCCCGGCTCCGGTTCCACCTTGGTCCAGCTGGGGTCTCGGTGGGCCAGGGCCTTCACGACGGTCTCTTCGATCGGCGCTTCGTTGCCGGGCGGGTTCCGAGTGTCCACACGGACGAGATCGCTCGTGAGGGCGACCACCTTGTCGGCGTCAACGTGTTCTCGCACCGGCGACAGCGTACCGATGGTGCCCACCTACGGTCGCCGGCACGGCGCCGTACATACTGGTGCTGCCATGGATCCCCACAGCGACGCCCCCCGAACCGCCGCACGCGGCCGTGCGTCGCGAGACCCCGCTGAGCTCGTCGCGGCGGCACAGCAGGGGGACCGGATGGCCGTGGGGCGGCTCCTGTCCATGGTCGAGGGCGGTGGCGAGGCCGCCCGCCGGATCGGGCGCATGGCTTTCCCGGAGACGGGTGGATCCGAGCACGTCGTCGGGATCACCGGTGCTCCCGGCGCCGGCAAGTCCACTTTGACCGACCGGCTGATCACCGAGGTCCGGGCAGCAGGAAAAAAGGTCGGCGTTCTCGCGGTGGACCCGACGTCGCCCTTCTCGGGCGGGGCGATCCTCGGCGACAGGATCAGGATGCAGGGCCACGCCTTGGACGACGCGGTCTTCATTCGATCGATGGCAACTAGAGGACACCTCGGCGGCTTGGCGCTGGCAGCGCCCGAAGCGATCCGCCTGCTGGTGGCGGTCGGCTTTCCGCTGGTGCTTGTCGAAACGGTCGGTGTGGGCCAGGTGGAAGTGGAGATAGCGGGTGAGGCCGACACGACGCTGGTCGTCGTCAATCCCGGATGGGGCGACGCGATACAAGCGAGCAAGGCGGGCTTACTGGAGGTCGCTGACGTGTTCGTCGTCAACAAGGCGGATCGCCCCGGAGCGGAAGAGACGAGGAGAGATCTCGAGACCATGCTGGACATGAACGGCGCAATGGGGGACTGGCGGCCGCCGATCGTGCTCACCGACGCGGTGAGCGGCAAGGGGATCGGGGAGACGTGGACCCGCGTCAACGAGCATCGCGAGTATCTCGAAAGCAGCGGTGAACTGGAGCGGCGCCGGCACGATCGGATCCTCGGGGAGTTCAACCGGGTCCTCATCTGGAAGCTGGACCAGCGGGTCCGGACGCTCGAATCCGGCGACAGCTATCGCTCGGTGCGCGACCAGCTCCTAGCCCGGGACATCGACCCCTACACCGCCGCCGACGAACTGCTTAGAGCGATCTCAGCGGAGTAACACAGTGAGGCGGGCGCCGCGGAGTTGAGGGCGGATCACGCCCTCAACCCAACTACGCCCAGGCGATGCAACCCATTTCCAGCGGCGACCCCAGGTCCGGATGCGAGGGCACGATCCTGACTGTATAGCCGTGGCGGCCGGCGGTGTCACAGCGGAAACTGCCCTTGTAGCGGACCGCCCCGGACGGGGATGAAGCGGGGCTTTCGAGGGCGAGCCTGACAACTTCGACCGAGACGAGCTCGTCGCCAGGAACCACCGGGCCGTGCAGGAGCTCGACAGCGACGTCATCGGTCGTGAGGCTCCCGAGGATCACCTCCACGGTTACCTCGCGTTCGCCGCCGAGGTCGACCGGTCCGGCGGGCACGTCGGCGTCGACGTCGACCACCTTCACGTCAGGCCACGCCGCCAGCACCCGGCTCTTCCAAGCCGCCAGCTCCCTCGCCCTGGCGAACCCACGGGCGGCAAGGAGGTCGCTCTGTTTCGCGGTGGGCTCGTACATCTCCTCCAGGTAGTCGCGCACCATCCTCGAAGCGAGCACCTTCGGGCCGAGCGACCGGATCGAAGCTTTCATCCGCGTGGCCCATCCCCGCGGGAACCGCGCCCCGGACCGGTCATAGAACAGCGGGATGATCTGGCGCTCGAGGACTTCGAACAGGCTGTTTGCTTCGATCTCGTCGCGGTGGGCCAGGTCAGTGATGCCCTCGGCGGAGGAGATCGCCCATCCGTTGTTCCCGTCGAACATCTCGTCCCACCATCCGTCGAGGATGGAACAGTTCAGGGCGCCGTTGAGAGCGGCCTTCTCGCCGCTCGTTCCGCTCGCCTCCATCGGCCTGCGGGGCGTGTTCAGCCACACATCACTTCCCTGGTACATCATGCGGGCGACCGAGATGTCGTAGTCCTCGATGAACGTGAAGCGGTGACGCACGGCCGGGTCGTGGGAGAACCTCGCTATCTGGGCGATCATCTCCTTGCCGAGATCGTCGGCCGGGTGGGCCTTTCCGGCGAAAACCAACTGGAGGGGCCTCTGCTCGTCGAGCAGCAACGCGCGCAACCGGTCAGGCTGGGATAAGAGGAGGGTCGCCCGCTTGTAGGTTGCAAAACGCCGCGAGAAGCCGACGATGAGGAACCGGGGATCGAGGATCTCGTCCACCCATTCTGCGTCGGTCAGCGAGACACCCCGATCGAGGAGCGACGCCCGCATCCGGTCGCGCACGAAACTGATCAATGCCTCCCGGCCTTGTTCCCGGACACGCCACAGCTCGTCGTCGCGTGCGTCGTCGATGCGGTCCCATTCCTCGCCGCCGGCCTCGTCCCACGCCGGCGACACGTATTTCGAGTAGAGGTCTCCCATCTGGGAGGCCACCCACGTACGCCCGTGCACCCCGTTGGTTATGGATCCGATCGGCGTTTCCTCGACGGGTACCAGGGGCCACAACTCGTGGAACATCTCCCGGCTGGTCTTGCCGTGCAGCTTTGCGACGCCGTTGGACTGCCCGGCGAGCCTAAGGCCCATGACCGCCATGTTGAAAGGTGCGTTGGGGGGTTCGTCGGGGAAGTGCCCCAATGACATCAGCGTGTCAATGGTCACGCCGCACTCCTCAGCCCAACCCGAGTTTTACTGCTCGATCAGTTCGCGGGCGAAGCGGTCGATGCCGGCAGGCACCGGAGTATGGGTGGTGAACACCGTTCCCGCTCTCACCGCCTCTATCGCCTCGCTCCAGGTCAGCCCGTCTTCGGTGATCAGCTTCCGGATCCTCTCCAGGCCCAAAAAGCCGGCGTGGCCCTCGTTGGTGTGGAACACCTGGGTCTCGACGCCGATCGCCTCGAGCGCGCGAACCCCTCCGACGCCGAGAAGGATCTCCTGGCGCACACGGTGCTCGGATCCCCCTCCGTACAGGCGGTCGGTCACCGCCCTGAGCTCGTCGTCGTTCGACTCGACGTCGGCGTCGAGGAGATACAGCTTCACTCGTCCCACCTGTGCGAGCCACACTTGCGCGTCGAGCACTGCGCCGGCGAGGTCGACTTGAACCTTTACCCCCTCGACCAACTCCAGCGCCATCCCGTGCGGGTCGAGCACCGGGTAGCGCTCCTCCTGCCATCCGTCGGCGTTGAGGTGTTGGCGGAAGTACCCCTGCCGGTACATGAGGCCGACGCCGGTGAGCGGGATTCCCAGGCCGCTAGCCGCCTTCAGGTGGTCGCCGGCGAGCACGCCCAGGCCGCCGGAGTACTGGGGGAGCGCCTCGGCGATGCCGAACTCGGGGGAGAAGTAAGCGACGCCCCGCAGCGGGCTGGCGGGCCGGTTCTGAAACCAACGTGGGGCTTCGAGGTATCGCTGCAGGTCGGCGTGCATCTCGCCGAGCAGGCCCATGAAACTCGGGTCCGACGCGAGTTGCTCGAGGCGCTGCCGCCCGACCAGGCTCAACAAGCGAACCGGATCGTGAAACGTCGACTCCCAGATCTGCGGGTCCACCCAGCGGAACAGGTCCCGCGTGCGGTCCTCCCAGGACCATCTGAGGTTGTAAGCGAGATCTTGCAGGGGGATGAGCGCTTCCGGCAGACGGGATCTCACCGTGAAGCTTCGCAGGGCCCTCATAGGGGGAAACCGTACCGAAAGCCCGGCCAAGTGGGTAACGGCATGGTGTGCTCGCGGAGGAACGTAGCGTGATACCCGTGATTGGTCGACTTGTCGTCGAGGACATCCGTCCCAGGACTCCGAATGGCTTCCCCGCGAAAGCCGTAATCGGGGAGAAGGTCCGGATCACCGCGGTGGTCTTCAAGGACGGTCACGATCCGATTGCCGCCAGGGCTCTGTTGTTCAAGGAGGCCGGGGCGGACCAACCGGTTGCGGTCGCAGAAATGAGAGCTGTCGGCAACGACGAATGGGAGGGTTTCGTCTTTCCGGAAACGATCGGCTTGCACCGTATCGTCGTCCAGGGCTGGTCGCAGAAGGACGGGCCGGTCGAAGCGGACCAGGCCGTTGATCTCACGTCGTCGGCTCCGTATCCGCTGTGGGTCGACCGTGAACGCGCGCTGGTGGGCGCGTGGTACGAGCTATTTCCGCGTTCCTACGGTGGTTTCGATGGCACCGCCAAGAGGGTTCCGGACGTGGCCGGCATGGGCTTCGACGTTCTCTACCTGCCCCCGATCCATCCCATTGGCCACACTGCGCGGAAAGGCCCCAACAACACTCTCGTCGCTGGTCCCGATGACCCGGGCAGCCCATGGGCCATCGGATCCGAAGAGGGGGGCCACACCGCCATCGACCCGAGGCTCGGAACCCTGGAGGACTTCCACCGTCTCGTCGCCGTCGTCGAGGACGCCGGCATGGAGACAGCTCTCGACTATGCCCTCCAATGCTCGCCCGATCACCCTTGGGTCAAGGAGCATCCCGAGTGGTTCCACCATCGCCCAGACGGCACGATCGCCTGCGCCGAGAACCCGCCGAAGGTGTACCAGGACATCTATCCCTTGAACTTCTGGCCGCCGAAGGAAAAAGACCGGGTCGCCATGTGGAACGCCTGCAAGGGCATCATCGACTATTGGATCGCACAAGGTGTGAACATCTTCAGGGTCGACAATCCCCACACCAAGCCGATGGCGTTTTGGCAGTGGCTCCTCGCAGAGGTGCAGAGGGACAATCCCCAGGTGATCTTCCTCGCCGAGGCCTTCACCAGGCCGAAGGTGATGGCCAAGCTGGCCGAGGTCGGCTTCAGCCAGAGCTACACCTACTTCACCTGGCGGACCGAGCAGCACGGGCCCGAAGGCCTGCGCGCATATCTGGAAGAGCTCGCACGCGGTCCGGTCGCCGACTACATGCGACCAAACTTCTGGCCGAACACCCCAGACATCCTCTCGGGCCCTCTGCGCAACGGCCCACCCGCTGCCTTCGCCCTGCGATACGTGCTCGCCGCAACAATGAGCCCTTCCTACGGGGTCTACAGCGGCTATGAGCTTTATGAGAACCAGCCGGCTTCGGACACCAACGAGGAATACCTCCACTCAGAGAAGTACGAGATCAAGCACCGCGAGTTCGACCAGCCGTGGGGGCTCGAACCCCTGATTCGCTTGGTCAACGGGATCCGCCGCCGGCATCCAGCTCTCCAGCGGCTGCGCTCGATCCGCTTTCACGACACCACCAACCCTCAGATCATCGCCTATTCAAAGGTGTCGGACGACGGGGAGGACACCGTTCTCACCGTCGTCAACCTCGATCCCCACTTCCCTCAAGATGCGACCGTGGACGTGTGGTCGCTCGGCATACCGGCTGGCACTTCCTACACCGTGCTGGACGAACTCTCCGGGGAGCGCTACGAATGGCGGGGGACCAATCCCTACGTTCGCCTTGACCCGACCTATCGTGTGGCCCACATTCTGGATATGAGCTCTTTAGTTGTTGCGCCCAGAGCGGCCGCCCTCACAAGGTGATTGGCCCGCGTCCGCTGAATGGTTAGTCCGTTCGTAGCTCCGGAACCGAGGTGGTACCAGCACGCGGTCTTCTACGAGATCCTCGTGCGGGGTTTCTACGACAGCAACAGCGACGGAACGGGCGACCTCGCCGGCATCACCGCCAAGCTGGACTACCTCAAGTGGCTCGGCGTCGACTGTCTATGGCTGCTGCCGTTCTACCAGTCACCCCTGCGCGACGGGGGATACGACATCAGCGACTTCTGGACGGTCCTTCCCGAGTATGGCGACCTTGCCGATGCGGTGGAGCTCGTCGAGCAGGCGCACAGGCGCGGGATCCGGGTGATCGCCGACCTGGTCATGAACCACACCTCCGACCAGCACCCGTGGTTCGAGGAGTCCCGGCAGGACCGGACCAACCCGAAGGCCGACTGGTACGTGTGGCGCGACGACGACAGCGAGTACCGAGA
>CAZCCS010000039.1:0-10907 GCA_964497005.1 uncultured Acidimicrobiaceae bacterium
TGCCGATGCGGACTGTCCCGATGACCTCGTGGCGCAAGGCGGCCACATCGGCGACCGCAGCGTCTATCTCGGCCATCACCCGCCGCCCTCGTTCGACGACGGCCAGTCCCTCCTCGGTCAATTGGCCTCCGTGGCGGTCGACCAACTGGACCCCGAGTTCCTTCTCGAGGCGGGAGACGTGACTCGACACGTTCGACTGGACCGTATGGAGCGCTGCGGCCGCGTTCGAGAAGCTGCCGTGGTCGGCGATAGCAATCAGTGCCTGCAGCTGTCGTAGGTCCATCCCCCACAGGGATAGCATCTGCGCGCATGTCCGCCACAGCGGCGATCTTCGATCTGGACCGAACCCTCCTCCGGAACTCCAGCACCCCCGCGATCAACGAGGCGCTTTTCGAGCAGGGCCTGATCCAGCGGTCGGCCTTGCCCGGGCAGGGGCTGATGATGCGGTTCTACGACGTGTTCGGGGAGTCGATCCCCTCCATGGCTCTCGCCCGGGCGGCCGCGTTCGCCTCCAAGGGCTGGAGGGTCGAGGAGGTCGCCAAGGCAGCCGAGGCGACGGCGGACAGCCTGGAGCGGAGGGTCCTCCCCTACGTGCCGGCGCTGCTCGAGTCGCACAGAACCGCCGGCCGCCAGCTGGTGCTCGCCACGACCACCCCGTACCAGCTGGTCGAGCCCTTCGCTCGCCGGCTGGGCTTCGACGAGGTGATCGCAACCCGTTACGGGACCCGTCGCGACGAGCAGGGCGTCGAGAGGATGAGCGGGAACATCGTGGGAGGCTTCGTCTGGGCGCTCGGCAAGCTCCAGGCGGTGCGCAAATGGGCGGCCAAAGCCGGCGTCGATCTGCGGGAGAGCTACGCGTACACGGACAGCATCTACGACCTCCCTCTACTCATGGCGGTCGGCCACCCGCACGCAGTCAACCCGGACGCCCGGCTCCACGCTGCGGCCACACTTCGTCGCTGGCCGGTTCTGTACCTGGACAGCCCTGCGGGTGTGCCCAAAATGCTCGGCGCCGAGCCGATGGACGTACTGCGGGTCGGCCTTTCCCAACTCGCCGTTCCATTCGCCCGCTTCGACATCGCCGGCACCGAGAACATCCCATCCAGGGGACCGGCGATCGTGGCGGCGAATCACCGTTCCTACTTCGACACGGTTGCCTACGGGATGGCTGTCTTCCGGGCCGGGCGAAACCCGAGAGGGTTGGCCAAGAAGGAGCTGTTCGACGCGCCTGTCATCGGGAACCTCATGCGAATGTCCGGGGCGATATGCGTTGACCGGAAGATGTCGGGGCGGGGGGCCTACGAGGCGGCCGAAACCGCCCTTCGCAGCGGTGAGGTGCTAATCATCGCCCCGCAGGCGACCATCCCGAGGGGGGAAGAGTTCTTCGAGCCGAAGCTGAAGGGCAAGACCGGCGCGGCGCGGCTGGCGGCTTCCACAGGCGCCCCGGTGATTCCGATGGGAGTGTGGGGAACCGAGCACATCTGGCCACGCTCGTCCCGGGTTCCCAACGTCGCGAATGTCCTGAGCCCGCCCACGGTGCGGATAAGGATCGGGCCACCGGTCAAGGGGCTGACCGGCACTGACTTCCAGGGCGATACCGACAAGATCATGGACGCGATTGGCGACCTACTCCCCCCTGAGGCCAAGCTTTCCCGGATACCCACCGCAGAGGAACTGGCTCGCACCTACCCGCCGGGGCACGCGCAGCCGACGGCGGGGCCGGCGCCGGCCAAGAAGGGTTAGCCCCGCAGCCGTTGAGGGAAACCTTGTGGATGCGATCTCAAGAACGTCCTGATCTCGCGCGAGGAGAGCTATGAGCGAAGGCGGCATCCCAAGCCGTACCGAAACCGATCATTTCCCCGTGGTGGGCGAGCCGCCCCCTCCGCCCGGAGCGTCCCCCTCGGGCGTACCCTCGGATGGAACCAGAGACTCTGCTTTCGGGCCTTTCGGGGACGACCCCCCCGGCCAGGACAGAGCGGGACTTGGCGCCGGTGATACCGAGGATCTATCGGATCCCGGCGCCGGCGCCGGCGCAGGCTGGGGTGGCGGCTCACCTCGTGGCGCGCGCTCGCTTGCCGGCGCCGGCCGCAAAGTGGCCCGGGCGGCGGAGCAGCACTTGCGCGACGAGTCGCCCTGGGTGCTCGGGTCCGCGGCCCTGCTGGTCGCGTTGGCGGCCTACTGGGTCGATTCGATCCTCATGGCCTTCCAGCACGCTCCGGGCGTCACCGGCCAGGACCGGGTGCTCGACCTGCTCGCCCCGGGATCCTTCGTGTGGGGAGCGGGAATCCTGCTGGCGGTAGCACTGCACGCCGCCGGCCGGCACTTCGAGATTGCACCTGCCGAACCCTGGCCCCTGCGCAGGCACCTTCCGGACGTCCTACTCGCAGCGGCTGCAGCGTCGGCGACTGCTGCCGCTCTCGATGTCCTTGTCGAACTGGCCAACTTCGGGCACGGCATCGATCGGGCCCTCGCCGGCCTGGTTGGTTATCTCGGTGTCATAGCTCTCGCCGGCGCCGCCGCGTGGTGGGCGCATCTGGAGTCGAGAGCGGTCCGCGACCGCGCTATCGGTAGGCGGTGACCAAAGCATCCTGCCGTTTAGACGCATCCCAATGCTGTTGGGTAGACTTAATCAACTATAGTTGCTTTAGTCTACCCACCTGCCTTTTCACCCAACGCTGAAGCGTAAGACTTCGCACCACCGAGGGCCCAGTGGCACCTAAGGCACCGAAAGGCAGCTGAGCACGGCCGCTACCGCCCCTGCGTCGTGTTCAGTCGACGGGCCAGCGGTCACTAAGCCGCCGCCGGCCCCCGCCACGCCGGCCATCCCCACCTCGCCGGCCCGAACCGTCCGACTCCGACTCCGACGCCGACGCCCCAAGCGCCCAGGATCGCCGCCAGGAGGCGGCGGCAGGACCGGTCAGCGGGGGAGTGGTCCCAGCCGCAGCCCGCCGGCGGGCGGTCCACCAGTCCGTCGACTGCTCGTCGGACAGGGCGGCCATCTCACGTTCCAGCTCGACTGCCAGGGCACGGGCCGCCGCGGACCCGGCTACTGACCCATCCGGCGAGGCGCGAAGTGGACGGCCGAAGGTGACCGTCGTGCGCCCGGGGCGGAGACGGTTCCCGCCCTTCGGCAGGATCTCCCGGGTCCCGCTGACGTACACCGGCACCATCGGTCGGCCTGTCCTGGCCGCCAGCCAAGCCGCCCCGGCCCGATGGGGCTGGCCCCAGCCGTCCGGGCTGCGGCCACCCTCGGGAAAGATCAACAGACTCCACCCCTCCTCCAGCAGCTCCTCCACCCGTCCGGCCGAGTCGCGGCTCACCCGCTGCCGCTCGATCGGCACAGCGTTGAGCAGAAAGGCGAACGCGACCGCCTTCACCCGGGTGTCGAAGAAGTAGTCCGCAGCCCCGGCGACGAAGAGATCGTCCCGCCAGCGCGCGGGGATTGTCGACACGAGTAATGGCGCGTCCACGTGGCTGGCGTGGTTGGCGGCAAAGATGACCGGCTCGTCCAAGTGGGCGATCCGGTCGAGCCCCGTCACAGAAGGCCGCGCCACCGCTCGCACCAACGGGGACGCCACCAGATCCTGGACCACCGCACGAGCTACCCGGGCCGGATACTTACGGGCCCAGTCGCTGTCGTAGTCGACGCCCAACGTCTTCTCGACTGGCGGCCGCGGCACCGTCCCCGGCCAGGTAGGCGCCGAAAACGGAAACCCCACGCTTCGCCTCCGCACCCCCCGACGGATCGCCTCGAGCAGATCGGGCGTGACCGGAAGCCGGCGGTCAGGCACAGACGACCCCGACTGTTCACCCGACTCACCCGACCGCAGCCCACTCGACCGCAGCCCACCCGACCGCAGCCCGCCCGACCGCAGCCCGCCCGGCCGGCGAGCGGACCCAGCCACTAGTGCACGTCCGCAAGCATGATCGGCGGGCAGTGGAAATGGGTGATCGTCGGGTCCCGTCCCACCACGTCGCTCGCCATCTCCAAAGCGTCGGTCAGGGTCGACGCCGGCGAGAACCCCAGCCGGCGCACCGAACGAGGCTCTCCGCCGACGATGATCACCCGTCCCAGATGCTCCAGCGCGTGCGCCCCCCAGTACCACATGTAGAACGGGTGGACCCCGTGATAGGCGTGGCTGGTCCGGTAAAGGTGCCGGTACCAGTCGTCGGTTGCGAAACGCTCTTCGTAGGTCTTCTCGATCTCCACGGGGTCGGTCGTGTCCGCCAGGACCTCCTCGAAGAAATCGATGTACGAGGGGTGGTGCACCGGGTGGAACGCCCACGGGGTCGGGTGCGAGAGGATCGCCACCCCGCCCTTACGCACCAGCGGCTTTCCCCGGTAGAGGTTGAACAGGTAGCCCAGCCCCATGCACATCACCAGGATCGGGTTCATGATCGAGTTCACGTTGTACGGGCACAGGTGAGGTAGCCCGAACACCGCGATGTCGGTCTGGCCTTCGACGTGCACGAGCTGCTGGCGGTAAACCATCTCAGTCGTCGCCCGGTGCACCGCCTCAACCTCGCCGGCGTGAACACCCGTCATCTGGTAGGGCGCCTTGATCGACTGGAAGATCGAACGGGCAACTCGACCCGGCGCCACCGCCAAACTGCGTGAAGTCGCCACGTACAAGCCCCGCTCCCGCGCGGTCCACTCCCACTCCCGCTTCTGCAGGAACGCCATCTGCGAGGGAAAGGCGTCGTTGTTGAGGGTCGTCTCTATCTGAAAGACCTTCACCCCCGACGCTGCTATCAGCCTCCCCATCCGCCAGTTGGAGCTGTGCAGCTCCGAATGCTCCTGGTCCATGAACGACCGGCTGTGGAGCATCGTCTTCACGTTGTGGTGATGGCGAAGGCTTCGGTAGCTCGCCAGCCCGGTCGCCACGCTCTTGTGGCCGCCGTCCATCGCGACCAGGTTGATGTTCACATAGACGAGCAGGTCCGACTCCGCCGCCCGCTTGTTGATCTCCACCTCCTCGCCCTGATCGGTCTCGCCGAGAAAGACCATCCCGTCGGGGTCCTCCGCGTCGTGCTGCAACAACAGGCCCTGTGGAGCGAAGGCGTCATACACCCGGTCGCCCACCGCGTGCCGCAGCTCCGCCTCTGTCATCCGACGGTGCAACGCCAGTGCGCATATCAGCACCACGTCGTCCACGCCGGCGGCGGCGGCCATGTCGAGCACCGCTTCGATCACCCGCTGGCGGTTGTCGGGACTTTGCATCGGGGGCAGCGGCAGCGAGATGTCGTCGAACGCGATCGTCAGTCGCATTCCGGGGAACAGCAGGTCCGGCAAAGGGCTGCTGTCACCGAGCGGATTGAGCAGAGCGTCGCGGATCGCCTCGTCCGGATCCTCGAGTGGGTCCAACGGCTCGGGCGAGTAGATGACCCGCGACCGGCCCGCCGGAAGGCGCTCCAGGTTGAAGCCCTCCCCGTGCCAGGTGAGGATCGGGGGAGTCGAACGGTCTACTTCGAGGACGAAACCGGGGCGCGGCATCGCTGTCTATCTTCTCTTTTCTGCACGCATGTCGAAGGTGACCTTCACCGCGCCGCGCCGCCCGGCCGACGCGGCGTGCTCGATTGCGTCGGCGTAGCGGTCCAGGTTGTAGGTGGCGCTGACCAGCCGCTCCAGCCCGGCGGCGTCCACCACCTCCATCGAAAGGTCGAAGCTGTGCCGCCCCCCGGCCGCCGGCTCGGGGCCGTAGGCGTAAGCGCCTGCCAGCCTGACTTCACGCTGCCAGAGCCCGGTCAGGTCCACCTCGACATGGCCCGCCATCCCGATCAGTACAACCGTTCCGCCGGGCGCGACGACCGCAAGGGCTTCGGACAAAGACCCCGCACTTCCGACGCAGTCGTACACGATGGGTGCACCGCCGGTGAGCTGACCGTTGTCCAGGATCCAGCTGCCGGTCGCCCTTCGAACCGCACGGCGGAGCTCGTCGGGGTCCACCACACGCGATGCTCCGAGTTCCAACGCGAGCCGCTTCTGTTCGGGGTGCTTGGCGACAGCGATCAAAGACACCACGTCCTCGCGCAAACGACGGACGGCCGCGATCGTCGCCAGACCGAGCGTGCCAGCCCCGATCACCACCGCAGTCAAATCCTCGCCCGGCGGAGCCGCCAGCGCTCCATGCACCGCGCAGGCGGTCGGCTCGACCATCACCGCTGCCTCATCCGAAAACGACTCCGGCACCTCATGCAACTGCAACTCCTGCCCCACGAAACCCAACGACCAACCGCCCCCCGTGTCCGCGCAGAAACCAGTCTGCAGGCCCGGCTGGAGATGGCCGCCGGAGAGACGCTCGCAGCGGTTCGTTCGTCCCGCGGCGCACGCTTGGCACAACGGGTCCGCACCCCGCACGGCGCAGTGAAGCACCGGCTCGACCACAACCCTGCGGCCGTCCTCAGTGTCGGCGACGATCTCGTGACCCGGGGTGAACGGAAAGCTGACGATCGGCTCGAACCACCTCGACGATCTCCCGTCGACCGTCGAGAGGTCGCTCCCGCAAATCCCCGAAAGGCGCGGGCGCAAGAACTGCCACCCGGGTCCGGGTATTTCAGGCGGGTCGATGTCCGCGAGCCGGAGAGCGCCGAACCGGCCTCCGCCTCCAGGTTTCCACTCAGACGCCAGACGGGCCGCGGCGAAGCGCGGCAGGGACCGATCTATCTGAAGCGCTTTCATGGGCGTGGGCCTATGGGAAGGAGCGGACGCGGGCCTTGGGGGGCCTTGGGCCAGTGCTCGACGTGCCAGCCTCGTTTTCGGGCTATAGCGGCCAGCTTGGTTTCGGGGTTGACGGCGACGGGATGCCCGGCGGCCTCGAGCATGGGAAGGTCGCTGGCGGAGTCGGCGTAAGCGACGCTCTGCTCTAAATCGAGATGGTTGCGTGTGGCGTAGTCCGCCATGATCAGCGCCCGAGCCTCGCCGGTCGGTGGAGCGTCGACGAGCTCGCCGGTGAAGCGGCCGTTCTTTGTCCCGAGGCTGGCGCAGACCACTTCGTCGAAGAGTGGGCGCAGCGGTTCGATGACGACGTCGAGAGCGCCGGTGATCAAGAGCGTCTTGTGGCCGAGCGCCCGGTGCTCCCTCACGCGGCGGATGCCGGCCGGGAAGGACTTGGTGAGGATCAGGTCGCTGAACAGCTCCCAGCCGTCCTGCTTCAGGCGCTCGACCGGCGCGCCTTCGTAGCGGCGGTAGAAGTAGCGGAGGAAGTCGCCCCGGTCGGTGCGGTCGAGGGCGAGCAGGCGTGGAGCTTCGCGGAGGGTGCGGGCGACGAAGCGGGCCCGGTCGGCGTCGTCCTGATGGCGCGTGGCAAGCCAGGCGTAGGAATCGACCACGTTGGACGCGATGAGCGTGTTCTCCAAGTCGAACACCGCAAGATGCCGGTCGGATGAGAGGATTGCCCGCCGGCCTCGCTCCTCGCGCGACAGCACCGGCTTCGACGAGCGTGCCGGCATGCCCGGTTTGGGGGCCTGGCGGACCCGGGCGTGGGCGACCACGGACGGCAGGTACACGTCGTGGCAGAAATGCGGCCAGTCGATGACGGCGGGATCGAAGCAGAACTCGGCCCGGTCGTCGTCGGGCATGCCCTGGTATAGGGCCAGGAGACGGTCAACCGTGAAGACCGCCTCGGTCTCGGCGTAGGCGCCGTAGAGCTCGACGTAGGAGAGGGCGCGCTCGGCTTCGTCGCGGCGCTCCTCCAGCCGTGCGCTGAGATCCGCCTGACGCCCGCGGAGGGGGAGGGCCTGCAGGGTTCGCTCGGCGCGGTCGAGAAGCTGGGTGGCCCGCTCGAGTTGGTGCTGCACCCGCCGGCGGCCGGGGAACGACCATTCCGGGACCATGATCGGCTGGTCGTGGCTGTCGGCCAGAGGGTTGTCGAGGAACCAAGCGCGGACCAGCTCGACGAGTTGGCGGTAACGGAGCGGGTTCCGGGCGCCCGACGCCGAATGGAAAACGTCGGGTTCTTCGAGCGGCCCTCGCGCGGCGACGGCGAGGATCGAAGACACGACCAGGTCCACCGGGATCACGTCGATGATCCCTTCTGGCACGCCGGGAAACTCCTTCAGGAGGCCCTTGGCGTAGGAGATGATCACCGGGTCGGCCATGCGGAAGCCGCGTATCCACCCCGGGACCGGCTCGGCGAGCGCCGACTCGATGATCGACGGCCTGACGATGCTCACCGGAAGGTCGCCGCGGACGTCGAGCAGCGCCCGTTCGCCGAGGGCCTTGGTGTAGGCGTACGCGTCGGGCCAGCCGAGACCCTGCGCCCGCGACTTGCCGATCTCGACCATGCGGTCCTTGACCCACTCCTCCCGGAGTTTTTCGGCTTTGCCGGCGAGGAGGGGGCTGCCGGCGGCTCCCAGTTCCGACCTGGCCCGCCGGTTGAATTTGGCGAGCATCTTCGGGTCCCGGCTCGCCGCGTCGGCGTCGGCTCGTGCGCGGCGTGCCGCCTCGACCTCCGGCCGCCAGGCGACTTCGGTCGACCAGGGGGTGTTGTCGAGGGTGGCCTCGGGCGCTGGTCCGCGCCGGCTTCCTGCCACGTACGCGGTAGAGACCGCGATGAGGTGCGGTTTCTGGTCGCTGCTCTCGTGGAGCCGGTTAAGAGTCGATGCCACCCGACTGGGTCCAAGGAGGTTGATCTCCACCGCGCTGTCGAGCGGCGAGTCGAAGCTCACGGCGGCCGCCGAGTGGATGACGATCTGGCAGGACGTCAGGGTTTCTTCGCCGGCGGCATCGAGCCCAAGCCCGTCCACGCCTACGTCTCCTGACATCACGAGCACCCGGCGATCCATCTCCTCGTCGAAGCGGTCGCCGAGCTCGGACCGGAGCCGGTCGAAGCAGTTGTTCCGGAGGATCTCCCTGCGCACCCTGTCGCCGGCCCCCCGCCGGCCTGGGCGTACAAGGAGGGCGACCTCGCAGTCGGGGATCGACCGCAGGAGACGCTCGGCCAGAGCGGTTCCGAGAAAGCCGGTTCCGCCCGTTATGGCTATTCGCCGGCCCGCGAGCGCCTCCCGAAGCATCCTGTGTGTCTACCATCCGCGGTGATCAGGGAGGTACTTGGGGGAGGACTATTGGTGTCCTGACCAGGGACTACCTCGGTCGCAACGTCACGGCTCCAGTACGAGCGCGTCGACCTGGGACCGGTCGCGCTTGGCGGCGAGCATCGCCGTGTCGGCACGCTCGACTACCAGGTGCGGGTCGTCGTGGGCGCCTGCGAACGCCACCCCGACGCTCACGGTGAGGGAGAACAATCCGACCTCCGCGATGTCGAGCGGACTGGAGACAGCGGCCGTGATCCTCGACGCGATCCGGTAGGCCTCTTCCTCGCTGGTCAGCTCGTCGCACAGGACCAGGAACTCGTCGCCGCCCTCGTAAGCCCGGGCGGGGGCGTCGAGATCGCGGACCGCCTGGCGGAGGCGGTCGGCAAGAACCGAGATGGCCATGTCGCCCACGTGGTGGCCGTAACGGTCGTTGATGTACTTGAAACCGTCGACGTCGAGATACAGAACCGCGATCAGCTTGTTGCTGCGCTGCACCCTTGCCTGGGCCTGCACCAGGTACTCCACGAACAACGACTTGAGCGGCAGGTGGGTCAAGGTGTCCCGATTCGCCTGTTCCCGGAGGCGTTCAACCAGGATCTTCAACTGGGCTTCGCTGGCGACGAGGGCTCGGCGGCCTTCGAGTGCTTCATTTTCGAGGTCCCGACGTTCGGTCTGCGCCGAGCCGAAGCACAGACCGCAGAGGGCGAACACGAGCAGGAAGATCTCCAACTGGTTGATCCGCCCAACCTTCAGACCAAGGGAGTGGGCGAACAGCGACAGGGCCAGAGTGCCCACGGCGACCCCAACCGACGTGCCGGCGATCCCGCGCCGGAGCGCGAGCCAGCCGAGGGGGATCAGCATCGGGTAGTAGCCGGGTGAGGGCGAGTGACCGAGAGCCAGGTTGGCGAATCCGGCGAAACACCCCGCCAGCACCAGGCTCTCGGCGACCCACCCCGCCCGCCGGATCGGAGTCATGGCTGGGGCGTGGCGCCGAAGGAACTGGTTCTGGCGCTCTGCGAGTCGACTCCCTGCGAGAAGCACGAGAGGGGCCACCGCCAGGGTGCTGGCACCCGCCGAGGCACACCCTTGGATGAAGATCGTCCACCAGCTGTGGCCGTGCAGGTAGCCGAACGCCTCGATGACCTCGATCACACCGGCGATAGCAACGGCTGTGCCGATCATGGCGCTCAGGCCCAGCCAGAACGCGTCGGTCAACCGGCGCAGCGACCACCGGACCCGAACGGACCTCGCCATCTGGGCTCCGATTGCGTAGCCGACCACCACGACCGCCACGATTGCCGCAAGTAGCGCCCAATCGGTGGCTTTGGAGGTCGACGCGATGGCTGTCACGCCCAGCAGCGTCGCGACGAGGACCGGCACCCAGCGGGTCCCGTAGAGCACCATGATCGCGAACACGATGCCGAGCGCCGGCGTCCAGACGGACTGCCCAGCACCTGCGGTGAAGCTGCGCTCGACGAGCGTCACCGGAACGAAGACTGCGAGCAATGCCGCCAGGAACCACAGAGGCGGTCGCGGCAGGCGAACCTTGGTCTCGCGGAGAGTGGAGCGTTTGGTGCTCGCAGACAACGGTAGAAGCAGCCCGACCAAAGCCGCGCCCCTTTCGTTCCCCTCCTGGTCCCCTTCCGGCCAGGATTCTCCCGAACTTATATCGGCAGAGAAACGGCCCGGCTTTAGCTTCGTTTTATTCGCCTATTCAGCGTCTGGCCCGTTTACGCTTTGGAGGGGTATATCGCCTATTTGGGGTAGGTCCGGTGGGCTGTTCGACCTTACGCCGGCGGCCACCTCTGGGGGCAGCGGATTCGCTAGGGGAACGGGATACCGCCTTGAGACGGGCTTGGGCCATGGCCGCTTTT
>CAZCCS010000039.1:10917-13961 GCA_964497005.1 uncultured Acidimicrobiaceae bacterium
CTGGGTGAGGACCAACGCGTAAACGAGTGGGAAGATGATCGCCACCACATGCAGTGACTTAACCTGATTCGGACCGCTCGGAAGAGTGACAAAGAAAGCGGCTACAACTGCACCGAAAGGCACAATGAAGCGGTTGCGGGTACGAAGTAATGGGAACACCGCGAGTGCCGCAATTAGGCCGACCGCGGCGAGAGCGGTCTGAGGGTGCTTCGGTGCGCCGGCGCCGTGGCGGACGGCCAGGTTCAGCACCGCGACTACGAGAAGGATGACCGCCACCCCGACGCCGTAGCGCAGTTCTGTGCCCCGCATGGCACTTGGCTTGAGCGAGTCCGTCGTGTCGACTTCTGGTTCGGCCGCCCCGTTTGTGGGATCGCTCAACTCTCGGGTTCCTCCTGGTGCCCCTCGTCATCGGCGGCCTGGTTGCCGGCGCCTGCCGCCGCCTGATCGCCGGCGCCGGCCTGCTCTTCCCCGGTTTGCGGTTCGGTCGGCTGACCGTCGCCGGGCAAGAGCCACGGCCGGATGTTCACCACGCTGCTACGCGGCCGCCCGTACTCGAAGTCGGCTTCTACCGGAAGATCCCGAGGCGGGTCGCCGGATGTCTCCATGACGACGGCCGGCTCGTCCTTCTTGGCCTCGAAGACCTGCTGCAGCCCGAGCGCAAACCCGGTTAGGACGGCACCGGTTGCGCTGCGCCGGCGCCACGCCTCGACCTTCCCCGGCAAGGCGCTGTGGACTTCTTCGTCATCCGGTTGATCAAGCGGCGCCCCGGGGTCTTCGGGCAGGTAATCCTCAGCCCTGTGGTCGTCGTCGCGGCTGTCGGCGCGGTCGTCGCCGCCCGTTTCGTTCACGCTTCCACGGTACCGGAGCCCCGTTGCTGGAATTCTTCGAGGGGTTTACGCCTGCGGCAACGGCGACGGCAACAAAGTGTCGCCCTCCAGCCAGCGATCCGCCGAAGCCGCCGCCGAACGGCCCTCGGCGATGGCCCAGACGATCAGGCTCTGCCCGCGTCCGGCGTCTCCGCACACGAAAACACCCGGCATTTCCGTCTCGTAGGTTCCCGACCGGGCGATCGTGCCGCGCGGGGTCAACGAGACACCGAAGGCCGACGCGAGCTCCGGCTCGGGCCCGGAGAATCCCAACGCCAACAGAACAAGCTCGCACGGCAGGTCGAACTCGGTTCCTTCGACAGGATCGAAGCGGGGCCGCCCGTCCACGGTCGTCATCTCCACCTCGCAGGCGCGTAGCCCGGACACCCGGCCGTCCGAGTCGGCGGTGAACTCGAGCGTGTTGACCGCGAAGAGTCGTTCGCCGCCCTCCTCGTGAGCGGACGAAGTCCTGAACATCAGCGGCCACGTCGGCCACGGCGTCGAGGGATCCCGGGAGTCGGGTGGTCTCGGCATGATCTCGAACTGGTGGACCGAGAGCGCCCCCTGCCTGTGGGCGGTTCCGAGGCAGTCGGCCCCGGTGTCGCCGCCCCCGATGATGACGACGCGCTTTCCCGCGGCGGTTATGGGCGTCGCATGAGCCGGGTCGGAAGCGTCGACGGCGCGGTTCGCCGGGGGCAAGTACTCCATGGCGTGGTGGACGCCGGCCAGGTCCCTTCCGGGGATCGGCAGGTCACGCGATACCGTCGCACCGACCGCGATGACCACCGCGTCGTGGGCTGCGCGCACGTCCGATGCGGACACCGTTCCAGGGCCGGTCGTAGCGCCGACACTTACACCACAAACGAACGCGGTCCCCTCGGCTTTCATCTGCTCGATCCGCCGGTCGAGCTGACGCTTCTCCATCTTGAACTCCGGGATCCCGTACCGCAGCAGCCCACCCGGCTGATCGTCCCGTTCGTAGACGGTCACCGAGTGACCCGCGCGGGTCAGCTGCTGGGCGGCCGCAAGGCCCGCCGGTCCCGAGCCGATCACCGCAACCCGCTTGCCGGTCTGGGTCTCCGGAAGGACGGGCTGCACCCAGCCTTCTTCCCAGGCGCGGTCGATGATCGTGACCTCGACCTGCTTGATGGTCACCGGGTCCGCGTTGATCCCGAGCACGCAAGCGGCCTCGCACGGCGCCGGGCAGAGCCGCCCGGTGAACTCGGGGAAGTTGTTGGTGGCGTGAAGTCGCTCGATGGCCGCGCGCCACTGGTCCCGGTAGACCAGATCGTTCCAGTCGGGGATCAGGTTCCCCAACGGGCACCCGTCATTGCAGAAGGGGATGCCGCAGTCCATGCACCGGCTCGCCTGCACCTGCAGGTGGTCGGTCGGGAAAGGCTCGTACACCTCCTTCCAGTCCCTCAGTCGGACTGGAACCGGCCGGCGATGAGGGAGTTCGCGTCCCGCCTCGAGAAAACCCGTCGGCTTACCCATGCGCAGCGCCCATCACCGCGTCGTCGACCGAGAGGCCGGCTTCCTTGGCGTAGCGCATCGCCTCGAGCACCCGCTTGTAGTCGCGGGGCATCACCTTCACGAACTCGGCTGCCGCCTTGGGCCACCGCGACAACAACTTGCCCGCCACGGTCGACCCCGTCTCGTTCGCGTGCCGCTCGAGCATCGAGCCCAACCAGCTCTCCTCCTCCTCGTCACAGTCTTCGAGATCAACCATCTCGCCGTTGACGTTGGCGCCGAACGTTCCGCGCGGGTCCCACACATAGGCGATGCCTCCCGACATGCCCGCCCCGAAGTTCCGCCCGGTGGCGCCGAGCACGATCACACGCCCGCCGGTCATGTACTCGCACCCGTGATCACCGACACCCTCCACGACCGCTACCGCGCCCGAGTTTCGCACGGCGAAGCGTTCGCCGACGACACCGCGGATAAATGTTTCGCCTCCGGTAGCCCCGTAAAGGATCACGTTGCCGGCGATGATCTGCTTCTCGGCGACGAAGCCGGCCGGCGCCCGCCGCGAGGGGCGCACGATGAGGCGTCCCCCGGACAATCCCTTGCCGAGGTAGTCGTTGGCGTCGCCCTCCAGCCTCAGGGTCACGCCTCGCGGCACGAACGCCCCGAAACTCTGGCCGGCGGATCCGACGAACGAGATGTCGATGGTGCCGT
>CAZCCS010000040.1:0-7912 GCA_964497005.1 uncultured Acidimicrobiaceae bacterium
GCGCACCCCGGCCGACGTGAAGGTAATCCTCGAATTCGGCACACCGGACGGGTAGCTGTCTAGGACCTAGGCGGCCGGGCAGCCGCGCGCCGGCGGCCCCGCTCCGACTGGTCGAGCATGACCTTTCGTAGCCTGACGCTAGAGGGTGTGACCTCGACGCACTCGTCTTCTTGGGTGAACTCGAGCGCCTGCTCCAGGGAAAGGTGCAGCGGAGGAACCAGACGGACCGTTTCGTCCGACGCCGCGGCCCGCATGTTGGTGAGCTTCTTTTCTTTGGTCGGGTTTACGTCCATATCCTCAGAGCGGGCGTTCTCTCCCACGATCATGCCCTCGTAGACCTCGACGCCCGGCCCAACAAAGAGGGCGCCCCGCTCCTGCAGGTTGGTCAATGCGTAGGCGGTGGTCTGGCCTCTGCGGTCGGCGACCATCGAGCCGTTCGGACGCGTACGCAACTCGCCGTGCCAAGGTTCGTAGCCCTCGAACACGTGATGCAGCTGTCCGGTTCCGCGGGTCTCGGTCAGGAACTCGGTGCGAAAGCCGATCAATCCTCGAGATGGCACCAACCATTCCATGCGACACCAGCCCGTCGTCCCGTGGTTCGTCATCGACTCCATCCGACCCTTGCGAAGAGAGAGAAGTTGGGTCACCACGCCGAGGAAGTCCTCGGGCACGTCCACCGAGACACGCTCCATGGGTTCGTGCAGCTTTCCGTCCACCTCCCGTGTAAGTACCTGAGGTTTCCCGACCGTCAGCTCATACCCCTCACGGCGCATTAGCTCGACGAGAAT
Source organism: uncultured Acidimicrobiaceae bacterium (assembly GCA_964497005.1). Lineage (GTDB taxonomy): Bacteria > Actinomycetota > Acidimicrobiia > Acidimicrobiales > Palsa-688 > DASUWA01. The sequence continues at coordinate 789 of CAZCCS010000040.1, forward strand.
GGCCAGTGCCAACTCCCCGCGCCCTTGCACCTCCCAGGTATCGGGTCTCTCGGTGGGCAGAACCCGGATGCTCACGTTGCCAACCAGCTCTGCATCTAAGCGGCTTTTGATCAACCGGGCGGTCAGTTTGGTACCCGGTTGGTTGCCCGAGACGGCCTTGCCGGCGAGCGGGGAGGTGTTGACGCCGATCGTCATGGAGATGCTGGGGTCATCGATGGTGATCACCGGCAGCGGCCTTGGGTCGTCCGGGTCGGCGAGCGTGTCGCCGATCATGATCTCGGGGATACCGGCGACCGCGATGATGTCTCCCGGCCCGGCGCCTTCAGGGGGCGCGTCGACTCGTTCGAGCGCCTCGGTCACGTACAACTCGGACAGACGAACCCGCTCGATGGAGCCGTCATGGCGGTACCAAGCGACCGACTGGCCCTTCTTGACCCAGCCGTTGCGGATCCGGCACAAAGCCAGGCGGCCTACATAAGGCGATGCGTCCAGGTTGGTTACCAGTGCCTGAAACGGATGGCCTTCCTCGTACTCGGGTGCCGGTATCCGGTCGACGAGGAGATCGAAGAGCACCTTCAGGTCGGGAGCGGAACTCACGTCCTCGGCGGCCAGCGCCGCCTTTCCGGCTCGAGCGTTGCAGTAAACGATGGGGAACTCGATCTGGTGCTCGTCGGCTCCAAGATCGATGAACAACTCGTACACCTCGTCGATGACATCGGCGGCCCGGGCGTCGGGCCGGTCGATCTTGTTGATCACGCAGATCACCGGCAAGCGAGCCTCGAGGGTCTTTCTGAGCACGAACCGGGTTTGAGGGAGCGGTCCCTCGCTCGCGTCGACGAGCAGCAGTACGCCGTCCACCATGGTGAGGCCGCGTTCCACCTCGCCGCCGAAGTCGGCGTGCCCAGGTGTATCGACGATGTTGATCGTCAGGTCCCCGTAGCGGACCGCGGTGTTCTTGGCCAGGATGGTGATGCCTTTTTCCCGTTCGAGGTCCATCGAGTCGAGAACCCGGTCGGCGACCTCCTGGTTGGCCCGGAACGCGCCTGATTGGCGCAACATGGCGTCCACCAGGGTGGTCTTGCCATGGTCGACGTGGGCGACGATCGCGACGTTACGTAGGTCCAAGCGTTTCATGGGGGGCCTTCAGGGTACCGGCACAAAGCGCCGGGCCGGGTCAGTGGCGCTTCCTGTGCTCTTCCATCCGCTTGCGAATCAGCTCCCGCCTGGCTTGGAGATCCCTGTAGGTCATGCGCTCGACCTCGGGAGTGAGACCGAACTGGGCACGCATGCCGTCGAGGTCGATCTCCTGCTTGCGGGGGTCGATGCCCACCTCCGCGGCGATCCGTTCCCCGTAGCGCTCCGTGAAATAAGTGGCGATCTGAGTCACCTCGGAGAACAGGTCGACATCGGGTGCGAGCGTGGCCAGCGCGCCATCCAAGAACAGCAAGTCCTTGACGTAGAGCATGAGCACTTTCGGAAAGCGTGCGCCGTAGCCGAGGAGCTTTTTGATCATCTCCCGGATCTCTGAAAGGAGCTCCTCGGGAGTCATCTGAGTGGGGTCTTTCACCGGTTGGTCGAGCCCCAGGTCGTTTATGACCGAGTCGAGGTCGGTGTCCGCGGGAAGCGCTCCCAGGTCACGCAGGGCTGAGAGCTGCATCTTGGTGTCGTTGATGGTGCCGCCCATCAGCATCCGCAGGAAGGCGAGCCGCCTCGTCTCGTCGAGTCGACCGGTAATCCCATAGTCGAGCAGCGCGATCGTTCCGTCATGGCGAACGAAGAGGTTTCCGCCATGAAGGTCGCCGTGGAAGACACCGAACAGCGTGGCGCCCTCGAGGAACGAGATCATGAGCGCCCGCACGACTGCTTCGGTGTCGATTCCGGCGGCTCTCATGCCCTCGACGTCGTCGAAGCAGAACCCGTCGAGCCTCTCCATCACCAGCACTCTCGGTGTTACGAGGGTGGGGTGTGGTCGCGGAACGACTACTGATCGCTGCCCTGTGGATGCGAGTACATGGGCGATGTCCAGCATGTTGTCAGCCTCGAGGCGGAAGTCGAGCTCCTCCACGATGGTCTCGGCGAACAACTCCACCAGAGCAGGAGGGTTGGCCAGCGCGGTAACCGGGATCCGACCGATGAGGAACGGCGCGATCCAGCTCATCGCCGCGAGGTCTTCCCTGACGAGCTGTGCCACCGTCGGGCGCTGCACTTTCACCACGACCTCTTCGCCGGAGCGCAGCTTGGCCCCATGAACTTGCGCGATCGAGGCCGCTGCGACCGGTGCCCGGTCGAACCGCTCGAATATGTCCTCGAGCGGCGCGCCGAGTTCCGCTTCGACGACGGACCTGACGGTCTCGAAACTCTCCGCCGGAACCCGGTCGCGGAGCAGCCGGAACTGCGTGACCAACTCGGCCGGGAAAAGGCCTTCGCCCGACGAGAGGATCTGCCCGAGCTTGATGTATGTGGGACCGAGCGCCTGGAAAGCCTCACGCAACCTGCGTGAGAGCCCTGCCCGCGAGATCTCCGGCTGGCTGTTGCGCCGGGCTCTGCGACGGTCGAGGAGGTACCAGCCGCCGAGCGCCCGTCCCAGCGTGACTCCGACCTTGACGACCCTCCGACCCGGCGGCAGTGTGCTCCGGCGCAGCAGATTCGGCACCTGCGCGGCCGTCCGGGCTCGAAGCTCCTTGCAACCCTTGCGCCACTCGAGGTGATCCGGGTCAACCAACCATGGAGGGTCGGAGCTAAACCCTCCTACGGCCAGGTCGACCGGCGTCAGCGACATTCTTCGACCCTAGTGGGAGGGGGGACATACTCGGCATTTTCGAACCCGGTGCGCCTAGCGGGTGCGGAAGTGGTACCACCTGCGGCGCGTTCCGCCCTTGACTTCGACCTTCTCTTCAGCGAACTCGCGAGGGGCGCGGATCTCCTTGCGGCGATCTCGCAGGCGCAATTCGAGCAGCCGCTCCGCTTTTCGCCCGGCTAGAGACCCGATCTGAGACAACCAGTGCAGTCGTCGCAGTTCGTCGTCTTCTGCTGGGCTGAGCCCCTGGGGAATCGGAGCGGTCTGGTCGACGACTGCCTCGCCCGCCGGCGCCGAGGTTCTGGTTTGGGCCATGTCGCTCAGTTTCGGCACTGAAGCTGCCACGCTGAGCGGCAATGGTCATCGACACCGGCCAAGCCGGCGAAATTCCGGAAGAATCAGGCCTCGAATCAAGCGCTGGGTGTCTGAGTCGTCTCATCGGGGGAAGGGCGGCCTGGTTCCAGAGACCAGGCGTCCCTCCAAAAGGTCGACCCGGAGCTGAGATCCCGAGCCAGATCGGAGACTTCCGCCTCGGTCAGATCCCACGCCACCTGACCGCGAGCGCGAGCAGAGGACCTGTGCAGATTCGGCGCGATGATGTCCGTTACCAAGTCGGCGGTCGCCGCTTCTTGGTCGAGGGGTGGTTCCATAGGTCCTTCTTGTTTGCCGGTTCCAGGCCACTATCGACCACGCAGCGTGGTCAAGTTAGGCATTTCGGTTCCGGCACCGTTGGACTTCTTCTTTTGCCGGGACTGAGTACTCGGGTATCGCCACGCTCAGCTCACGAACGCAGCACCTTCAGGCGGTGCAACGGGTCGCGGGCGCCCTCCAGGGGGCGGCGAAGCGGGCCTTGAACCTGAGGCTCATGCCGCCCAGCCATAGAGCTGCCCCGAACGTAACTCGCAGATATATCAGCTCACCGTGGCTGGCAGACCAGCTGGTCAGGGAGAACGCGAACAGCGGCTCCCGGTTCGAGTTCGGCACAAGGAGAGACCAAGACAGTGACCAAGGCACCGAGGCTGCGCCTCACTTCGATAGCAATGCTCGCCGCGACTTCGGCGTCGATTGGCTTGTTCGCAACCGCCGCGCCCGCGCTAGCCGGCAGCAACGGGGTAGCCGGCCGTGCCTACCAGCAGACGAACCTCGTGTCAGATGTTCCTGGCCTCGCCACCCACACCGACGCGAACCTTCGCAACGCGTGGGGCACATCGACCGGCCCGGGGCTTCCCATCTGGGTCTCCGACAACGCGACGGGCAAATCCACCCTCTACGACGGGCAGGGCAACCCTCAGCCGGGACCCGGTAACCAACAGCTCGTCGTTTCCATCCCGGCACCCGCCTCCGCCGGGTCGGGTGCTGCCGGCTCGCCAGACGGAACCGTGTTCAACCCGACCGCAAGCGGGTTCGAGGTTTCCCAAGCTGGCGTGACGGCGCCCAGCCGTTTCCTCTTCGCCACTGAGGATGGAGTCATCGCCGGCTGGAACCAGAGCGTCGATAAGACGCACGCCGTGAGAGCGGTGGACAGGTCGACAGCCCGTGACGCCGCCGGCGACACCGGCGCCGTCTTCAAGGGTCTGGCGCTCGTGTCCACTCCGGCGGGGAAGTTCCTCTACGCGACCAACTTTCGCTTCGGCACGATCGAGGTGTACGACAGCAACTTCAACCTGGTGAACACCTTCACCGATCCGACCGTGCCGCGAGGCTTCGCTCCGTTCGGAATCCACAACATCGGGGGTGAGCTTTTCGTGACCTTCGCCAAGCAGGACGCGGCGAAGCACGACGACGATGCCGGCCCGGGGAACGGCTTCGTTGACGTGTTTTCCCCCAATGGTGACCTAATTCAGCGCCTCGCTAGCGAGGGCCGCTTGAACTCGCCTTGGGCGGTGACGCTGGCGCCCTCTACGTTCGGCGCCTTTGCCGGCGACATCCTGGTCGGCAACTTTGGTGACGGGCGGATCAACGCGTTCGTGCCCTCCACAGGCCAGTTCCTGGGTCAGCTTCAGAGCACTCACGGGCCGGTCACCATCTCCGGGCTGTGGGGTCTCCGCTTCCCGACGGGCTCGTTGAATGTCGTGCCCGGCGCCCTGTACTTCACAGCCGGCATCAACGACGAAGCCGACGGGCTATTCGGGGACATCGTTCCCAGCCCCTAACTCAGCCCCGTTTGGGAGGGGATGACCGTGCCGATGAGCCGGGGCCGAAATGTCGGCCCCGGCGTTCGGTCGCCATTGGTGGTCTCCATCCTGTGAGTACGATTCGACGATGGCACTCAAGGTGGGCGACAAGGCGCCGGCGTTCTCCCTTCTCGACCAGTCGGGCAACAAGGTCAAACTGTCAGACTTCAAGGGACGCAACGTCCTTGTCTACTTCTATCCGAAGGCGGACACGCCGGGCTGTACCGCCCAGGCATGCGGGCTTCGAGACATCCTCGGCGACATCGGCGAGACCGCGGTTCTCGGTATCAGCCCCGATGCGCCGGCGAAGCAGGCCAAGTTCGACCAGAAATACGGCCTGGGTTTCCCGCTGCTGGCCGACGAGGATCATTCAGTCGCCGAGGCATACGGAGTCTGGACGGAGAAGTCCATGTACGGGAGGAAATACATGGGGATCTTGCGATCTGCATTCCTCGTCGACGAGAAGGGGAAGCTGGCGGAGGTCTGGTACAAGATCTCGCCGGCGGACACTCCCAAGAATCTGCTTGCCGCTTTGGCCTCTTGAGGATCTAACGGGCGGGGCCCATAACCAGGGTCCCGTTGTGGCCACCAAATCCGAACGAGTTCGACAGCGCCGGCGCCGGCGTCCACGCCCGGGGGTCGCCTCGCGCGATGTCGATGGTGATTTCAGGATCCTGCTCGGTCAGGCCCACGGTCGGCGGGATGAGCGAACGCTCGATAGTCAATGCCAGAGCGGCAGCTTCGAGCGAACCCGCGGCGCCGAGCGAATGGCCGGTGATCCCCTTGATTGAGGTCACCACCGGCCCCGGAGACCCGAAGACTTTCACGATCGCCTGCGCCTCGGCCAGGTCGTTGGCCGGCGTGGAGGTGCCATGGGCGTTGATGTGCGTGACCGATTCCGCGCTGATCCCCGCGTCGGCGAGGGCCAGCTCCATGCACGTCACGGCTCCGATGCCCTGCGGCGCCGGCGCGGTGATGTGGTGGGCGTCCGCAGTGCTGGCTGCCCCCAGAATTTCCGCGTAGATCTTCGCTCCGCGAGCAGCAGCCCGGTCGAACTCCTCCAGGACGAGGATCGCGGCACCCTCACCCATGACGAAGCCGTCACGCTTGACGTCGAACGGCATAGACACGCCACTCGTGGAAAGGGCGGTCATGTTGCTGAAGCCGGCGATGCTTGTTTCGGTCATGGCGGCCTCGGCCGAACCGGCGATGACGACATCGCACCGGCCTGTCGCGATCAGCCGAGCCCCGTTCCCCACACTGTGGGTACCCGCAGCGCACGCGGTCACCGTGGTCTCGCAAGGCCCACGGAATCCGTAACGCATCGAGATGTCGGCGGCGGCCCGGTTACCCATCATCATCGGGACGAGGAACGGACTGACCCGGCGATCGCCCTTCTCGAGGCGGACCTGGATCTGTTCCTCCAGCGTTTCGATGCCGCCCACGCCGGTTCCGACGATCACGCCGATGCGGTCGGGGTCGGTCGCGATGGAACCCACTCCGCCTGCGTCATCCACGGCCTCAGCCGCGGCGACTGCGGCGAACTGGGTGAACCGGTCGACCCGGCGAATGTCCTTCGGGCCGAACACAGTCGTCGCGTCGAGCCCCTCCACCCGCCGGGGACCGTCCGGAGCCGGGCCGAGAAGGCCGGCCCAGAACGCATCGCGGCCGACGCCACAGGGCGCAACAACCCCGACTCCCGTCACCGCAACGCGGCGGCCCTGGAGTCCCTCGCGCCCGTCGGGTGACGGGTGGACGGCGAGCATCAGAGCTTGGAGGAAACGAGCTTGAACGCCTGCCCGACCGTCTCGACGCCTTCGAGCTCGGACTCGTCGACGTTTATCCCGAACTCCTCCTCGAGGGCCATGACGAGCTCGACGAGGTCGAGGCTGTCCGCATCGAGGTCGCTAGCGAAGGTCGCCTCGGGGGTCACCTTGTCGGCAGGCACCTGGAGCACATCCACGGCGCACTGCTTGAACTTGTCGAACGCTTCATTGTTTTCCATTTCTTTTTCCCTCCGTCGGAGTCTGTGGAATCAAGCGTGGTGATTGGAAATTAGTGCGCAGCCGCAGTAGTCAGTGCCGGCCCCATCGCCATACGGCCGATGCCCATGTCATTCCTGCCCCGAAGCCGGCGAGGAGCACCAGGTCCCC
>CAZCCS010000040.1:7922-9153 GCA_964497005.1 uncultured Acidimicrobiaceae bacterium
CAGCCTTCCCGAATCGACCGCGTCGATGAGAGCAAGCGGTATCGAGGCAGAGCTCGTGTTGCCGGTCTTATCGATCACCGACGCGATCTTCTCCGGTGGCAGACCCAGGCGTGAGGCCGCCGCGTCCATGATCCGGATGTTGGCCTGGTGAGGAACGAACAGGGCGATGTCGTCGATGGTCACCTTCGCCCGCTCCATCGACGCTGTCGCCGAGTCGACCGTCACACGGACGGCCTTACGGAAGACCTCCTGTCCCCGCATGACCATGCCCGAGCCGTGGTCGGCGAACAGCAGGGGAACCAACGTGCCGTCGACCCCGAGGTCCCAACCGAGCAGCGAGCCCTCGCCCGGGGAGGCTTCGACGACTACGGCGCCAGCACCGTCGCCGAACAGAAACGCGTTGGTCCGGTCCTCCCAGTTGGTCGCGCGGGTCAAAGTCTCGGAGCCGATCAGAAGGACCTTCTCCATCCCCGCTGCGACCATTCCGGCCGCGGTAACCAGCCCGTAGGTAAAGCCGGCGCAGGCGGCGTTGATGTCCATCGCCCCCCCACCAACGCCGAGAGCTGCAGACGCTGCCGCAGACGACGCGGGGATCAACTGGTCTGGTGTGGTCGTGCAGAGGATCAAAAGGCCGATGTCCGAGGAGGCCACGCCGGCCATTTCCAAAGCCTTTCGGCCGGCTCCGACTGCGAGGGACCCTGTGGTCCCCAGTCCGTCTTCGGGATGGCTTGGTGGCTGCTCATCGACAAACGGTCCGGTCGCCGCCCTTCGAGTGTGAACGCCGCTGCGTTCGACGATCCATTCGTCGCTCGTCTCGAAGAGAGTCATGATGTCTTGGTTGGTCACCACCCTCTCGGGGAGTGCGCTGCCCCAACCGGTGATCTTTGCTCCGGTCACGACGCGTGCAACCAGGCGATCGGTTGGCCGGTCTGGACCCGCTCACCGGGGTGGGCCAGTGTTCCCTCCAGCCGGCCGGCGAAGGGGGAGCGGACCTCTTCTCCCGAAACCGTACCGAGAAGCGTCCCTACCTCGATGCCCATGCCTGGCGAAAGATCGGTGCCGCTCGCCGGCTCGAATATGCCGGCGCTGGGGCTGATTACCACCCTCTCGGATACGTACAAGTGCTCTCCTTGATGTCCGGCTGCATGGCGCAGACGGCGCCGGCGACGGTGACAAACACTGCAGTGGTGGGCGGTGGAGGCGAGCTCAATCTGGCGAACGATACCGCCAC
>CAZCCS010000040.1:9163-12367 GCA_964497005.1 uncultured Acidimicrobiaceae bacterium
TAGGGCGGTAACGCTCGGGAGCGTCTGGCGGATCATGCTGGCCAGCGAGTCGCCGGGCCCTAGTTCTACGAACAGCCATTCCGTGTCAGCACCACGGTCGAGAATTCCGCCGAGGCGCATCACGCTGTGGCGCCACCGCACCGGGTTGCAAAGCTGTGCCGATAGTAGGCGAGGCCATTCCGCGCCTCCCTCGTGGTTCCGGGCGTCAACGTTTGCGATGACGGGGATGTCGCTGTCGTGGAAAGTGGTGGAGGCGAGGATCTTGCGGAGCCGGGTTCGCGCCGGCTCCATATAAGGGGTGTGAAACGCGCCGCTCACCGGAACCGGTGTGACCCTTCTGGCTCCCATGCCCACAGCGATCGCCCCGGCCAGCGCCACCGCGTCGGGGTACCCGGCGATGACGGTCTCTTCGGCGCTGTTGAAATTCGCGACCCACACGTCACCATCAGCCAAGCGGCAAGCGATGTCGGCGGTGTCCGAATCGCATCCGTCGACGATGGCCATAACGCCCCTCTGCGCGTCCGCGGCGGCCTGCATAGCGGCTCCACGCTCGGCGACCACCCGCACCGAATCCTCGAACCCGAGAATCCCGCTCGCCGCCAAGGCGCTGTACTCGCCCACCGAGTGGCCAGCCACGCCGCCGGTAGGTTCGACACCGAGCCGCTCGACGGCATCGAGAACCACAAGCGTGAAAGTAAACGTCGCCAGCTGAGCGTTGCGGGTCTCGGTCAGCTCCTCCATCGTCGCGTCGAGGAGCAAGTGGCCGATGTCATGACCGGCGGCTTCGGAGGCGTCCTCCACGATCTCCCACGAGGGATGGAAGGTCCAGGGGCGGCCCATTCCAGCTCGTTGGGCGCCTTGACCGGGGAAGACGAATGCAGGCACTACCGCCGACCTCCTCGGGGATCTCGTCGGGTGGGGGGCACGACAGACAGGTTGGACCCTCGGGCGGGTCGGGAGGTAACAGCTAATCTATCGAGACCCGCCCGGATGGCGGAACAGGCAGACGCGATGGTCTCAAACACCATTGGCCGCAAGGCCGTGCGGGTTCGATTCCCGCTCCGGGCACATCTGGCGCGACATCTCCCGTGTACGGGCTCCAGTGAGCGAAGCGCGCAGCCACGTTCGCATGGAAAATGACTGAACAACCACGAGAAGCCGATGACCTGTTCGGCCTTCGACCCGAGGAGTTCACCTCGGCGCGCAATGTGCTGGCGAAGCGTCTCAAGTCCGAGGGCGAAAGCCAGGAGGCCGCGCGAGTTGCAACGCTGCGCCGGCCAACGGCGACCGCTTGGGCGTTGAATCAACTGGCACGCCGCCAGCCCGGCCTGGTCGAAGCCGTGATGGACGCTGGCGAGAAGCTTCGTGGGGCGACCGAGCAGGCGCTGGCGGGAGACCGATCCGGATTCGCTGCCGCTCAAGCCGCGGAGCGTGCCGCGGTCCAAGCGGCGGTCGACGGCGCGGCCGAGCTGCTTGAGTCGGGCGGTGGCAAAGCGTCGGAAGCCGCACGTCAGCGGATGACCGAGACGCTGAGGGCGGCGACCGTCGACGACTCCGCCGCAGACGTCCTGCGACGGGGAGTCCTCGAGTCGGACCTGTCATCCCCGGGGTTCGGGATGGAAAGCATCCCTGCCGACAGCCTGTCGCAGCGGCGATCCGGTCTCTCCAAACCGGACGATGACGCACGCCGGCGCGACCAAGAAGCGCGACGGGCTCGGCTGCAGGCAGATGTTGACGAGGCCGCAGCTCGCCTCCAAGACGTGCGAGCGGCCGCCGAAGAGGCCGAGACTCGAGCGGGTCAACTGCGCCGCCAGGCGGAGCGAGCCGAGAGGGAGTTGGAGCGGGCCAAAACGCGCCTCGACGAGGACAACGGGCGTTCGAGCTGACCGGTTACCGCCGGCTTCCCGTCCCCCGGGGCTCGACGTCCACGTGATCGGTGCCCAACGGTTCCGGACCGCGCGGTTCGTAGGGATGCTGTTCGACGGGTTCGTCGGCCTCTGACCCACCGGACCCATCGCCGGGCCCAGCGCCGTGAAGACCAGCGTCGTGAAGACCAGCGTCCTGAGGGCCGGGCTCCTCCATCTCCTCTTCCGCCACTACGGGAAGCTCGATGTGGATGAGGGTTCCTCCGCCAGGCGGCGATAATGCCTCCACCGATCCGCCGTGCGATGTGACGACCTGTTTCACGATCGCCAGTCCGAGACCCGAACCGGGCAGCGCGCGCGCCGTCGAAGCCCGGTAGAACCTTTCGAACACCTTGGGTAGGTCGTCGGCGCCGATGCCAGGACCCTGGTCCCGGATGTCGAGTGTCCAGTAAGCCCCTCGCTGCAGCCAAACGCCGACGCGACCGCCGGGCGGGCTGAACTTCAAGGCGTTGTCCAGAACGTTCAGAATCGCTCGTTCCAGCAGGGCGGGGTGTGCGCGCACCGATCCAGGTGTCAGATGTACGTCGAATTCGATCCCCGGCGCTCTCCGTCGAGCCCGCTCGACCGCGTGCTCGACGATCGAGTCGAGACGCACCTCGATGGGCTCTGAGCTCTGCTCCTCCTGTCGTGCCAGGTCCACGACGTCGCCTACCAGAGTGGTGAGCTCCTCCAATTGGCCTTGAACGTCTGCCATCAGTTCGGCCCGGTCGGCGGGCGGCAGATCAGGCATCCTCATCAGGACTTCGATGTTGGTGCGCAGGCTTGTCAGGGGCGTGCGCAACTCGTGACCGGCGTCGGATATCAACTGCGCCTGCTGCCGGCGGGACGTCGACAAAGCCCGCAGCATCGAGTTGAACGTCCGCGCCAGCCGGGCCAGCTCGTCCTCCCCATCGTCATCAATCACGGCGTCCAGTTCCTGGGTTTCCGCGACGTGCTCCGCCGCGGCTGTCAAGCGTTCGACCGGCCGGATCGTCGCGCGACCAACCAGGTAACCGATGCCTACCGCCAAAGCCACGCCGGCGAGGCCTACCAGCCAGAGGATCCGGCGAAGATCTCCTAGCGAGTGCTGGATATCTGTGAGAGGGCGGGCGATCTGCAAGGCGACCGGCGTCCCATCCTGAAGGACGAAGCCGCCCTCGGTGATGACCCTGTAAGCGGAACCTTCGTACTGGACGGTCTGAAAGGCGTAGCTGTGCGGCGTCTGGGCGAGGGCGGCCGCCGATTGGTTGACCGGCATCGCCGGGCTTATGGACGTGTAAAAGACGGTGCCGTCCGGCTG
>CAZCCS010000040.1:12377-13011 GCA_964497005.1 uncultured Acidimicrobiaceae bacterium
AACGACCTGGATGAAGCTGTTGTTGGTGTGCCGGAGGAAGCTCGCATACCGGTTCGGGTCGAACCGCCCGGCCGGGGAAAGCTGGATTGCGGCGGCAACGTCGTTCTGAAGGTTCGAGTCGACCTGGCTGTACAGCTGGTGGCGCACGGCGATGTAGGACGCGAACGCGGCCAACGCAAGAGTGACGCCGACGGCCGCTGCCACAAGGACGCTCAAGCGTGCGCGAAAGCTGGTTCGGCGAACCCAGGTCGACACGCCGGCTAGCTCCCCACCGGTTCTCGTAGCACGTACCCGACCCCGCGGACCGTGTGAATAAGCCGCGGCTCGCCTTCGGCTTCGGTCTTGCGACGGAGATAGCCGATGTACACCTCGAGCGAGTTCGAGTTCGCGCCGAAGTCGTAGCCCCAAACCCGGTCGAAGATCACCTCCCGAGGCAGCACCTGCCTGGGATTGCGGAGCAGGAGCTCCAACAACAGGAACTCCGTCCGGGTGAGCTCGATCCGCCGCTTGCCTCTCAGCACGTCACGGGTACCCGGATCGAGCGAGAGGTCTGAATAGCGCAGCGCCTCGCTGTCGCTCGAGCCGCTCCTTCGCATGAGGGCCCGGATGCGGGCGAGAAGTTCCTCGAGTGCGA
>CAZCCS010000040.1:13021-13880 GCA_964497005.1 uncultured Acidimicrobiaceae bacterium
CGAAGGGCTTCACGAGATAGTCGTCCGCGCCGGCGTCAAGACCTTCGACCCTCTCGTCGATCGCGGCCCTCGCGGTCAGGATCAGGACCGGGGTGTGATCGCCCGCACGGCGGAGGCGCCGGCACACTTCGAGGCCGTCCATTTTCGGCATCGCGAGGTCCAGGACGATCGCGTCAGCGGGTCGTTCGGCGTGCGCGGCCAGGGCGGCGCCACCGTCTTCGGCCAGTTCGGTCTGATACCCCTCGAAGCGCAGGGCACGATCGAGTGCCTGGCGCACGGCCGGCTCGTCGTCGACAACCAGAACTCGCACGCCTCCAGTGTTACGGAAACAACTGAGAATCGGCTGAACGCTCCCGCGAAAGGCTCCAGAGACGGCATCACAAGCGCACGGCCACGGGTGGGGTAGAGGCCCCGGGCGGAAGGAGTGTCACAGCAGTACGCTTTGCTGACCATGTCCCGGGTCCTCATCGAGCGGAAGCTGATCGACGTAGCCCAACGGCTGAAGCGCGCTCGCGAAGAGCTCGCGATCATCGAGGAGCAGCTGGTGGTCCTGAGCGACGCCGCCGACGAGGCCCGGATCCGGTCCCTGGTCTCGGAGACCCCGCTGGCGCACCGGGAGTACACCGAGGCCCAGCGTCACGCCGATGCGATGGACCGCACCCGCAAGGCGGTGGAAGCTGACGTGGCAGAGTTACAGGCAGCCCAGGACGACCTGCTCGATCGACTGATCGGGGAAAGTCGTTGACGAGCGGGCAGCCGGCTGAGTGAGCCTTTTTCCATAGACAAGACCTCAAGGAGCAATGCCTGTGGCAGTACGCGTCGTGATCGCCGAAGACGAGGCCATCGTCCGCCTCGACCT
>CAZCCS010000041.1:0-13768 GCA_964497005.1 uncultured Acidimicrobiaceae bacterium
AAACGACCTTGTCTCCAACATCAAACGACATGCGGCTCCCGAGGCAGAAACACGAGGGGGGTTTCTCCAGGGTACCAGCCAAGTCGGCCCCTCCGGCCGGCGGGCCGGTATCCAGCTAACCTCCGAAGCGTCATGGATGACGTCGATCTGCTTGCCGGATCCGAGCTGTTCTCTGCCTTCGACAGGGACACGCTCAAGCAACTGGTCGACGCGGCCAGAGTGGTCCAATGCGACCGCAATTTCGTCGTTTTCGAAGAAGACGACCCGGCCGACGAGCTGTTCGTGGTCCGCAACGGGCGCATCGCCGTGGGGCGCAAATCCGTCGACGGCCGCGAGTCTCTGGTGGCGCTGATGGAAAGCGGCGACGTGTTCGGAGAGATGCCTCTGTTCGACCAAGGCAACCGTTCCGCTTCGGCGCGCGCTCTCGAACGGTCGGAGATACTCGGCATCCCTTACGACTTCGTGAGGTCCTGCTTCGACGCCAAGCCGCAACTGCTGTGGACCGTCGTCGCGCTGCTCGCCGAAAGGCTCCGCACGACCGACTCGGCGCTCGCCGACGCGGTGTTCCTCGACGTCACCGGCCGCACCGCCAAGCGCCTCCTCGAACTCGCCGGCGACCAGGAGGAGTTCCAGCTGCCGATAACCCAGGAGGAGCTCGCCGGCCTCGTCGGCGCGTCACGGGAACGGGTCAACAAGTCGCTCGCCCAGTTCGTGCGCCTCGGATGGATCGAGCAGCTGGACCGCAGGTACCGGATCGTGGAGCGGGAGAAACTGGCCCAACGCTCCCGGTGACCGTTCCGGGCGACCAGTAGGCTCCGCGTCCGGTGGAGACCTGGGCCATCGTCGTCGCCGGCGGCACCGGCACCCGGTTCGGCGGCCCTAAGCAGTTCGCCGAGCTGGAGGGACGGCCACTCCTTTCTTGGTCCCTCGAGGCGGCGCGCCGCGCCTGTGCCCGGGTCGTCGCCGTCCTGCCGGCAACCGAAATCGAAGGCGGCCAAACGTGGGACGCCGACGTGGTCGTCCCCGGCGGTCGTAGCCGCTCCGCGTCGGTGCGAGCCGGTCTGGCGGCCGTGCCGGAGTCCGCCGAGGTGATCGTCGTCCACGACGCCGCCCGGCCGCTCGCCGGCCCGGAGGTCTGGGCAGCGGTTATATCTGAAGTGACGGCCGGCGCCGACGGTGCCGTCCCGGCGTATCCGGTCAGCGACACGATCCGGAAAAAGACCCCGGACGGCGGCTCCACAACCCTCGACCGGACCGACCTGTTCGCGGTCCAGACCCCCCAAGCGTTCAAGGCTTCCGCGCTAAAACGCGCCCACGCCAGCGGGGGTGACGCGACCGACGACTCCGCGCTGGTCGAGGCGCTCGGCGGGCGCGTTGTGCTTGTCCGGGGAACCCCCGACAACCTCAAAGTCACCACCCCCTCCGACCTTCTGATCGCAGCGGCGTTGGCGCGGAGCACCCGTTGAACCCGCGGGTCGGGCTGGGCTTCGACATCCACCCCTTCAGCGACGACCCCGACCGCCGCCTGGTGCTCGGCGGGGTTGATCTGGGGGCTCCGGGTCTATCCGGCCACAGCGACGCCGACGCCGTCGCCCACGCCGTCGCGGACGCCCTGCTCGGTGCCGCGGGGCTAGGGGACATCGGCGAGCATTTCCCCGACGACGATCCCGCATACGCGGGGATCGACAGCATGGAGTTGCTGGGAAGGGTGGTACTTACGGTGTCCTCTCAGTACGAGATAGGCAACGTCGACGTGAGCGTCGTGCTGGAGGCCCCCAAACTCGCGCCACATCGCGAGGAGATGCAGCGCCGGCTGGCTGATGTGGTCGGCGCCCCCGTCAGCGTCAAGGCAAAACGGGCGGAATCCCTCGGAGCTCTGGGTCGGCGGGAGGGGATCGCCTGTTTCGCCGTCGCTCTGCTCGTGCCGAGGTGAACCGCAGGGGAGCACCACGCCGTGAGAGGGCTTCCGCCTGGGCTGAGCAGGTCGAGGGCCCCCAGGCGGTGAGGGAGCTACTTCGCGCCGGTAAGCGCAGGGTTCACCGGGTCGTGGTCGCCGAAGGCGCCGCCGACTCCGCAATCCTGGCCGAGATATCGAGCCTCGCCCGGGCGGCCGGCGTTCCTGTCCGTGTCGTCGACCGCGCTCAACTGAGCTCCGCCGCGCAAACCGAATCACCCCAAGGGGTGGTCGCAACCGCCGACGCCGTGCCCGAGGCGGACCTGGACGAGCTGGCACGACGCCACCCCGGGAGGCCCGCTCCGTTCCTGGTCGTACTGGACGGGGTGACCGATCCCCACAACCTCGGGGCGGTAATCCGCACGGCTGCAAGCGCCGGGTCCTCGGGCATCGTGATCGGCCGCCACCGGGCGGCCGGGCTGACCGCCGCCGCAGTCAAGGCAGCGGCGGGCGGAGTCGAGCACGTCCCTGTGGCGACGGTCGCGGGCATCCCCAACGCGCTGTCGACTCTGGCGGCCGCCGGGGTCTGGACCGTCGCCCTGGATCCCAGCGCGCGGAAGCCGGTGTGGGGCCTCGAGGTGGCGACTGAGCCGCTGGCGATCGTGCTCGGCGCCGAGGGAAAGGGCCTGAGCAAACTCGCTCGCGAGCGCTGCGAGCTGGCGGTCTCCATACCGATGCCGGGCCCGATCGCGTCGCTCAACGTGTCCGCCGCGGCCGCGGTGGCCTGCTTCGAGGTAGCCCGCTCGCGAGCCACCCAAGCGGACTAGTCCTTTTTGCATCACGGCGGAACCTGATCCGGACTAGTCGAATTCGCGAACTTCGAGCTATTTTTCCTGGTCAGGCCGAATTTATTCTCCGGTGATACCGGTCAAAAGGGTCCGGTGACCGTTGACACAACCCTCTGTGCTAGGTAAAAGTAACTAGCCCATTCGATCTAGACGTCGATGAGCCTCACGCAGCACTCCAACGCACAAGAGGGCGAAATGACGCTACACAGCAGCTTGATCTCCCTAACCGATCTAGAAGATGAGGACCTGGTCGCCCGGTGGCAGGGCGGCGACAGCGAGGCTCTGGACATTCTGCTCCAGCGCTATCGCCGCTTCGCACGTTCCAAGGCCCGCTCCTACTTCCTCGTCGGGGCCGACGCCGACGACGTTGAGCAGGAGGGCCTCATCGGCCTTTACAAGGCGGCGCGGGACTACCGCAACGACCGCCAGTCGTCGTTCCGGGCCTTCGCCGAGCTGTGCGTGACCCGCCAGGTGATCAGCGCCATCAAGGCCGCCACCCGCCAGAAGCACCAGCCGTTGAACCGGTACGTGTCCATCTCGGGCGTGCGGGGCAGCGACGATCCCGGCGAAGGCGCCGTCGAGGAGCTGCTCGACGACCATCGTGCGAGCGACCCCGCCGACGAGGTCATCTCCCAGGAGCAGATCCAGGCGATGCGCCGCTCGATGACCGAGAGCCTTTCCGGCCTCGAGGTCGACGTCCTGCGGCTCTACGTCGAAGGCAAGTCCTACCAGGAGATCAGCTTCCAGCTCGGCCGTCACGTCAAGTCGATCGACAACGCCCTCCAGCGCATCAAGCGCAAGCTTGACCATCACATGCAGGACGGTGACGAGGCCGCACCGGCCCTCGTCGCCTAAGGGCCGGACGCCGCGTCAAGACCACAGGCGCTCTGCCGGCTGCCCGACGCCTCTACCATCGGTCCAACGCCTCTACCATCGGCAGAGTGAGCGAGGTCAGGCAGCTTTCCTACGTCCGTCCGCCCGGTTCCACCGACATCCTGCTCCTGCGCCACGGCGAATCGGTCCCAGCACGTGAGGACGCCCCGTTCGACCTGGTCGGCGGGCACGGTGACCCCGAACTGGACCCGAGAGGCGTCGAGCAGGCTGAGCGTCTCGCCGAGCGTCTGGCCCGCAGGCAGGGCGACCAGGCGATAACCGCGATCTATGTGACCAACCTGCGCCGCACCGGCCAGACGGCCGCGCCGCTGGTCGATCGCCTCGGCATCGAACCAAGTGTCGAGCCGGACCTGCGCGAGGTGCTGCTCGGAGAATGGGAAGGCGGTCTCTACCGGCTGAAGGTCATGCAGGGCGACCCGATCGCGGTGCGGATGCTCGAGGAGCAGAGGTGGGACGTGATTCCCGGCGCCGAGCCCGACTCCGTGTTCGGGGCCCGGGTCCGCGAGGGGATAGACCGGATCGCCTCGAAGCACCCGGACGAGACCGTGGCGGTGTTCACACACGGAGGTGTCATTGGCCGGGCGCTGGCCGAGGCGACCGGATCGCGTCCGTTCGCCTTCCTCGCCGCCAACAACGCGTCGATCAACCACATCGTCGTGGGCGACGGCCGCTGGACGGTCAGGTCCTTCAACGACGTCGCCCACTTGGAAGGCTTGTAGCCCTTCGGGCGAGGTGTTGGTCCGGCCCGGATGCCAGAATGCGGCGCCAATGGACATCGACCCGCTGTTTGACTTCACCGGCAAGATCGCCCTCGTGACCGGGGGCAGTCGCGGCCTCGGCTACCAGATGGTCCGGGCGTTCGCCGAGCGCGGCGCGGACGTGGTCATCGCCAGCCGAAAGATCGAGAAATGCGAGAGCGTCGCGGAGGAGATGCGTGCCCTGGGTCGGAGGGCGCTGGCATTCCAGGTGCACGCCGCCCATTGGGACTCCATCGACAGGCTGATCGAAGATGTCTACGGCGAACTCGGGCGGCTCGACATCCTTGTCAACAACGCCGGCATGAGTCCACCGATGCCAAGTCACGAGGTGACCGAGGCTCTCTTCGACAGCGTGGTGGGGCTGAACTTCAAGGGCCCCTTCCGCCTCGCCAGCCAGGTGGCCAAGAGACTGTCCGACGGCGACGGAGGCGTGATAATCAACGTGTCGTCCTCGGGCTCGCTGATGCCGCTCCCCAACGTCGTCCCCTATGGGTGCGCCAAGGCGGCATTGAACGCGATGACCCGCTCGCTGGCGGCGGAGTACGGCCCTGAGGTGCGGGTGAATACGCTGATTCCGGGTCCTTTTCTGACTGACATCGCCGACGCGTGGCCAGAGGGTCAACGGGAGCGCCAACCGAATGCGGTTGGCAGGCCGGGGCGACCGGACGAGATCGTCACCGCTGCGCTTTTTCTTGCCAGCCCGGCGTCGACGTTCACCAACGCTGCTTTGGTGCGGGTCGACGGGGCGCTGCCGCTCGGCTACTGATCGGCTCGCGAGCATGTCGTGGGCCCTGTAACGGCGAGCCCGAGGCCGGCTTCGAACCGGCGACCTGACGCTTACAAGGCGCCTGCTCTGGCCAACTGAGCTACTCGGGCAGGCTGATCAATCTAGTTGGCGACCTGTCCGGCCCCGTCGGTGGACTCGGGTCAGGCGGAGGCGCAGCGCCAGTCGACACAGACCACATCGTTCAGGTCCGGGCGGTCGTCGAACTCGGATCCGTTGGCCTCTGGTGCGGTACCGAACTCGGCCCAAACGACCTTGCCGTCTCCTTCGAGCTCCATACCCCACGACGCCGCAACCGCCGACACGACGGCTATACCTCTTCCGCTGGTCGCGTCCGGTCCGCTCGCAGTGGGAACGGGCAGCCGGGTGTTCTCGTCGTACACCTCGACCCTCACGGCGGGGCCGTCGTTGACGATCCGAAGCCGCACCGAGGAGCGGGCGTGAAGGACAGCGTTGGTGACCAGCTCGCTTGCGACGAGGACGGCATCATCGACGTAACTTCGCACCTCCCACGCGACGAGGCGGGACCGGACGAAAGCGCGGGCCGCCGCCACCATCTCGAAGCTGCTCTCAAGGTCGAGACAATCTTCCAAGCCATCACCGGGCGCAATCACCGGGCCGCGAAGCCGGCACTAATCCGTCAAACCGGTTCTTGTCTACCCCGGGTTGACGCTTTCTTAACGTCGAACATGTAACCCGGATGGGCAGGACGTCGGCACGCACCCAAACCGAATTCCGGAGTAGGACGGGTCACAGGCCGGCGGTACGCAGGACCGCGGTGCTTGATCCCTCTGCCTGGGGATGGAAAGCTCGGACGGATGGGACTCTCCGAGCGGGACCGCGCCATGCTCGATTTCGAGAGGTCCTGGTGGACCGAGCCGGGACGCAAGGAGGACGCCATCCGCGACCGGTTCGGGCTGTCGGGTGGCCGGTACCGCCAGATCCTCTCTGCGTTGATCGACACAGACGAAGCGGAGGCGTTCGACCCACTGGTCGTGCGGAGGCTGCGCCGGGCCAGGGACCAGCGCCGGCGCGCCCGCTACGAGGGGACCACCGCCGGCGGCTGGAGGGCCAGGTGAACCGACCCGCCGGCACCCCGCGCGACGGTGGGGTGCACGCGGTGAAGGCAGCTCTGGTCATAGGCCTGGTGGTGGTTTTGGGCGTGGTCGTGCTCCACCACACCACGACCACACACTCCGCATCGACTGCCCCGAGCACCCGGGCCTCTTCGGCTTCGCCCACGACCACGCCGGCACCGAGCACCACCACCACGACGGTGGTAGCGCCGGCGAGCGTCAAGCTGCAGGTGCTGAACGGGACCGGGAGCGGAACCCTGGCCAGTCAGTGGTCGAACAAGCTCCGGGCGAACCCGGGCTACAACACGCTCGCCCCTGACAACACCACCTCGAAGGTCACCCAGTCGGCCATTTACGTGGAAACCCCGGGTTACCTGCCCGAGGCGTATGCGCTTGCGACGACGGTAGGTCTCGGCCCCTCGGCGGTGAACACCACCATCCCAGCGCCGGCGACCGCTCCGATCCCAACGAGCGAACGGTCGAAGGCCAACCTGGTGTTGGTGATCGGCTCGGACCTCGCCAGCAGCGCCTGACGCCGGTCGAGGGTGGACGGCCCGGCGAAGAGGGTGGCGGGCTCCGTGATTGACGACTCTCTTGTCAGACCGTTCCTCGAACGGCCGGGGTCTTCCGGGGTGTTCGTCGACTTCGACGGCACCCTCGCCCCAATCGTGGACGATCCCGACGCCGCCCGTCCGGAAGCCGGCGTGGCGGAGCTCCTCGCCCGGCTGGCCGATCGTTTCGCCAAGGTCGCGGTCGTTTCCGGCCGCCCCGTGGCCTACCTGGCGGACAACCTCGCCGGCGCCGGCACCCGAAGCAGCGCAAGCACCCGACCCGGAGCCGGACGCGGCGCCGGCTTCGGAGCAACCGAACTCGTGGGGCTGTACGGGCTCGAGCGAGTCCTACCCGGCGCGACAGACATCCAGGTGGCGCCCCAGGCAGAAGGATGGCGCCAAGCGGTAGAGGGGGTGGCTTCCGAGGCCGACCGGCTGGTGTCGTCGGCGCCCTCCGAGCTCGCCGGCCTCGGGGTCGAACGCAAGGGGCTAACCGTCACGCTGCACTACCGCAAAGCCCCGGCTCTCGCCGGCTGGGTCGAGTCGTTCGCCGCCCAGCAGGCCGCATCGACGGGCCTGGTGCCCCATCCCGGCAAGATGTCGGTGGAGCTCAGGCCGCCGATCGAGACCGACAAGGGCACGGTCGTCGCCGCGCTCGCCGAAGGGTTGAACGCGGTGTGCTACTTCGGTGACGACCTCGGCGACCTCCCGGCCTTCGAGGTCCTGGCCGACCTGCGTCGGGAAGGGGTCCAGACTCTGGCGGTCGCGGTCCGGTCCGGGTCGGGATCCGCCGAGGAGACCCCGCCGGCGGTGCTCGAGGCCGCGGACGTCGTCGTGGAAGGCACCGAGGGTGCTATCAGCCTGCTTCGGGAGCTCGCCGGCGACTGAGCTGGGTAGAGTAAAGCAACTATACGACCCTAACTCTACCCAACAGCATTGAAATTGCTGGGAACACGCTCTAAAACGTGAGATCGGGGTTGCTCGGCCGCAAAGCTAAGCCCCGCCCCGCGCCGCCCCCAACAGGTCGTCGAACCAGTCGAGCGGTGTCCGAGACTCCACCACCTCGCGCAGCGCCTTGGCCCTGTGCGCCTTTTCGCCGGCGGGCATGTCCAGAGCTTGGGCTAGAGCGGACGCGGTACCGCTCACATCGAACGGGTTGACCCCGAGGGCGTTCTCGGACAGCTCGTCCCAAGCGCCGGCGTTCCGGCTGAGCACAAGCACGCCATCCCGGTCGTTGACCAACGGACCCTCCTTGGCAACCAGGTTGAGCCCGTCGCGAACCGGGTTGACCAGCAGCACGTCGGCGCGCCGCAACGCGGCCACAGCTGCCACGTGGTTGTCCTCCGGGTCGATGACTATCGGCGTCCACCCGGGAGTCGACCACCTGGCGTTGACCCGGTCGGCGAGGGTTTGAACTTCCTGCGCGTAGGACAGGTAGTCGGCCACCCCCTGGCGCGACGGGTAGAGCTTGGCGGCGAACACCACCCGACCCCTCAGATCCGGCCGAATCTCCAACAGCTCGTCGAACGCCCAGAAGCCCCGCAGCACGTTCTTGGAAAGTTCCATCCGGTCGACCCGGACGATCACCTGTCGATCTCCCACCAGCTCGTCGAGGCGGCCCAGTTCCCGGGCGCACTCCTCCGAAGCAGCCACCGTGTGCAGATCGTCGGCGTCGGTCGCGGCCGGCGCCACGAACACCTCGGGTTGGCGGCCCAACCGCTCGACGCAGCACGCAGCGAAAGCCGCCGCCCACCTACGGGAATGAAAACCACACGCCCCCACTGACCCCAACCCCTCCATCAGCTCGTCGGCCGCTGCGTCTGGCAGCACCGAAAGCTCCTCAGGGGTGCACCACGGGGTGTGCATGAACGCAACCACCCTCACGTCCGGCCGCGTCCGTGCGAGCATCCGGGGCACCAGGGCCAGCTGGTAGTCCTGCACGAGCACGGTCGCACCGTCGCCCGCGAAATCGGCCGCAACCCCCGCAAAGCGCTCGTTCACCTCCCGAAACGAGCCCCAAGCCTCGGCCCAATGGCGGTCGAAACGGGGCCGGCGGGGGAGGTCCCACAGGCCATGGATGCAGAACCACAGGGTCTGGTTGGCGACGACGTCGTAATACGCCCGGTAGGTGGCGATATCGATCTCGACCGCTCGCATGTGGAACCCATCCGCGTCGAGCAGCCCGGAGCGCGCCGCTGCGATGTCATCTGGCGCAGACGCAGCAGCGACCCAGAGCGCCCCCTCCCGTTCGACGCCGGGACCGAGGGTGACCACCAGCCCGCCGGCGCCGCGCTTGGCCCGGAGGTCACCGGAAGCGTCGCGGCCGAAGCTGAGCGGGCCCCGGTTCGACAGGACGACGAGCGGCTGCTTAGGAGTCATGAGGTCAGGAGGTTTCCGGCCACGACCCGATTGACGCTAGCGACAGCCGAGGGGCTCACAGAACCGCGACCTCCCCGAGGCGGTGCAGTATTAAACGCGTGCCTCACCTCGTCGCCGCCCCCGACAAGTTCCGCGGGACCGCCTCGGCGCAGCAAGTTGCCGCGGCCATGGCCAAGTCCGCCCAGGCCTTGGGCTGGACGGTCGACGCCGCCCCGGTGTCGGACGGCGGCGAAGGTTTCTGCTCGGTACTAGGCGGGAGGCGCCGCCCTCTGAAAGTCCGCGGCCCGCTCGGCGATCCGGTCGACGCCGCCTGGTACGAACTCGACGACACCACCGCGGCGATCGAATCGGCGATGGCCTGCGGGCTCCAGCTCGCCGGCGGCCCGAAAGGCAACGACCCCGTCCGCGCCGACACCGCCGGCGCCGGCGAGCTGATCGCCGCTGCGGTGAAAGCAGGAGCCCGGCGGCTGCTCATCGGGATGGGCGGCACGGCCACGACCGACGGGGGTTGGGGCGCCCTCGAGGTCCTCGAACCCCACAGCCGGCTCGCGGGCGTCGATCTGGTCGTCGCCTGCGACGTGAGCACCAGGTTCACCGAGGCAGCAGCGACGTTCGCCCCGCAGAAGGGCGCTTCGCCGGCGCAGGTGGAGCTGCTGTCCCGCCGGCTCGAGCGGCTCGCCCAGGTTTACCTGGAGCGCTTCGGCGTCGACGTCCAGGACGTAGTCGGGTCGGGATCGGCGGGCGGGCTGGCGGGTGGACTCGCCGCGCTGGGGGCCACCTTGGTCAGCGGGTTCGACGTGGTGGCCGACCGGATCGACCTTGCCGAGCGGATGGAGGCGGCCGACCTGATCCTGACCGGGGAGGGCTACCTCGACGAGGAGTCGTTCAACGGCAAGGCGGTAGGCGGTGTGGTCGGGCTCGCCGAGGAGGTCGGCGTCCCGGTGGTGATCGTCGCCGGCGGAGCCGACGAGGATCTGCCCGACGCCGCACAAGTCAGGGCAGGGGTCAGGACCTTGACACGGACCTACGGCGAAGAGCGGGCGCTCGCCGACACCGCCGGTTCTATCTCCGATCTCGTCGCGGAGTTGCTCGGCGAGTTCGCTTAAGCGGTCTTGCGATGCGCCGGCACGTCGACGAGGGGCGGTCGCTCGACGAAGGTGACTGGCGCCGGCTCACTGCCCGGTCGCAGCAAGTGGGCGGTCCATCCGAACGCGGCGGCGTTCTCCTCGGCCAGCCCGGCCCGCTGAAGGACCAGCTGCAAGATCGCCAGCGACTGCACCCCGAGCTCCGCCAACGGCCGGTTGCGGTGAACCCTCTCGCCCAGGTCGCACTGAACCAGCCCACCCGCCCCGAAGCGCTCGGTGATGTCGATGAGCAGCCCGAGGTCGACGCCGTAGCCGCCGACGAACGGCACCGACTCCAACACCTCTCGGCGGGCGGCGAGCTCCCCCGCCAGTGGTTGGTGCAGTCCGGAAAGGTGCGGAAAAAAGACCGAGATAAGCGGCCTGGCCATCAACTCGGTCACCCTGCCCCCCTCGCCGGGCAGGCCGTTGAGGGGGCGGTCGTAGAAGCCCTTGACAGCGGAAACATCGTCCCTCGTCAGGAGCGGGCCGGCGAGGCCAAGGACGAACGATGGATCGAAACCGCGAATGTCGGCGTCGCAGAACACGACCACGTCTCCGCTCGTCACGTGGACGCCCCGCCACATCGCCTGCCCTTTGCCGTTCTCGGTGCCGTACTCGGGCAGGACGCTCGCGCTGTCCACGACCTTCGCGCCGGCCGCCGCGGCAATGGACGCGGTTTCGTCGGTCGAACCGTCATCGATTACGACCAACTCGTCGACGACCGGAACCCGTTGTACGAGCTCGCGCTGCACTGTCGCAACCGTCTCGCCGACCGTCGCAGCTTCGTTGCGCGCGGGCAGGCAGACCGACAACCTCCGCCCTTTTTTCGCGGCGAGGACGCGCTCGGCAGAGAAGTCGGTTGAGCTGAAAGTCCGCAGCATGCCGGCGAAATACTGCCACGACTTAGCTACCAGTTAATCGGCGTGCCCGCGGAGGGTCTGAGCAGCTACGATGTGTGGCGCAATCATCAAGAGCGGCTGAGGGACGGGCCCTGTGACGCCGCGGCAACCGGCCCCCTAGTGGGGATGCAGGTGCCAATGCCCGATCGATGAGCCACGAGGAGGAATCGTTGCCATACGTCCAAGGACTCCGGTGCCGGGAATGCGGCCACCCGTACCCGGCCGAGGCCCTGCACTTTTGCGAGTTTTGCTTCGGGCCGCTCGAAGTCGTGTACGACTACGAGGCGATCCGTTCCGTTGTGTCGGCGGAGCGGATAGCGGCGGGACCGTTGTCGATCTGGCGCTACGCGGACCTGCTGCCGGCGAGCGCGGAAGGCGCGGTGAACCTGGGTGCGGGTTTCACGCCGCTGGTGAGGGCCGACAGGCTGGCGTCCGAGTTGGGGCTCGGCGAGCTTTGGATCAAGAACGACACGGTGAACCCGACCGGGTCCTTCAAGGATCGCGTCGTGTCGGTCGCCTTGACCAAGGCGCAGGAGCTCGGGTTCAAGGTGGCGGCCGCCGCCTCGACCGGGAACCTCGCCAACTCCGTAGCCGCCCACGCCGCCCACGCCGGCATGGAGTCGGTGGTGTTCATCCCCGCGGACCTCGAAGCCGGAAAGGTCGTCACGACCGCGGTGTTCGGCGGGAAGCTGATCGCGATCGACGGGAACTACGACGACGTGAACCGGCTCTGCGCCGAGATCGCCGGCGAGCGACCGTCGTGGGCGTTCGTCAACGTGAATGTCCGCACCTACTACGCGGAAGGCTCGAAGACTCTTGCGTTCGAGATCGCCGAGCAGCTCGGGTGGCGGGCGCCGGACCACGTGGTGGTGCCGGTTGCCTCGGGGAGTCAGTTGACCAAGGTGGCCAAGGGCTTCAACGAGTTGGAGCTGGTCGGCCTGATCGAGCCTTCGGCCGTGCGGATCTCCGGCGCGCAAGCGGCGGGCTGCTCGCCGATCGCCGCCGCGTTCGACGCCGGCTGGGACGCGGTGAAGCCGGTGAAGCCGAACACCATCGCCAAGTCGCTCGCCATCGGCAACCCGGCGGACGGGCCGTACGCGCTGGACGCAGTACGGGCATCCGGCGGCGCCTTCGGGTCGGTGACCGACGACGAGATCGTTGAGGGAATCCGCCTGCTGGCCCGTACCGAGGGGATCTTCGCCGAGACGGCCGGCGGGGTCACCATCGCCACGCTCGCCAAGCTCGCCGCCGCCGGCGTTGTCCGACCGGACGAGCGGGTGGTCGCCATCGTCTCGGGGAACGGGCTGAAGACGCTCGAGGCGGTGGCGCCCCACTGTGGCCCGACCGCCGTGATCCCCCCCACTCTGGACGCCTTCACGGAGGCGATCGACATCCCCTCGGAGGTTTCCTGACCGTGGCCGTCAACGTTCGGATCCCCACCCAGCTCCGGCCGCTCGCCGGCGGCAACAGCGACGTCCAGCTTGACGGCGCCACGGTGGGGGAGGTGCTCAAGTCGCTCGAGGCGGCCCACCCGGGTTTCCACGACCGGCTGTTCGACGACGCCGGCAAGTTGCGCCGGTTCGTGAACGTGTTCGTGGCGGACGAGGACATTCGTTTTCTTGACGGGCTGGACACGGTCGTGGCGGAAGGCGCCACCGTGTCGATCGTGCCCGCCGTCGCCGGCGGGTAGGCCGGCGCCGGCCCGCCTGCCCCGGTCGGCCTGGCGCCCACCCCCTCTGCTTTTAGTGGAACCTTCGCGCGCCGGCGCTCGCGATAGTGGCAGGTCTCCCGCTCGCGGAGCGTCCCGTTCGTTCCACTATGCGGCCGGCGGGCCACCTTAGGTTCCACTATTCGAAGATTTCAGGCTCGCTTGCACTAACTCCCCAGAGGCGGTTTACTGTTAGCACTCGGGATATGAGAGTGCTAACTGTGGTCCGCCCAATGGAGGGAACCAAAGACAGATGTCCAAGCTGATTGCTTTTGACGAGGACGCCCGTCGTGCGCTGGAGCGCGGTATGAACCAGCTCGCAGACGCAGTGCGCGTCACCCTCGGCCCCAAGGGCCGAAACGTCGTTTTGGAGAAGAAGTGGGGCGCCCCCACGATCACCAACGACGGCGTGTCCATCGCTAAGGAGATTGAGCTCGAGGACCCGTACGAGAAGATCGGCGCCGAGCTGGTCAAGGAAGTAGCGAAGAAGACCGACGACGTCGCCGGCGACGGGACCACCACCGCCACCGTGCTGGCCCGGGCCCTCGTGCGAGAGGGACTGCGCAACGTTGCCGCCGGCGCCAACCCGATGTCCCTGAAGCGGGGCATCGAGGCCGCTGTCGAGGCCGCCGTGTCGTCGCTGAAGAACATTTCGAAGGAGACGGAGACCAAGGAGCAGATCGCCCAGGTCGCGTCCATCTCCGCCGCCGACACCGAGATCGGCGACCTCATCTCGGAGGCCATCGACAAGGTCGGCAAGGACGGGGTCATCACCGTCGAGGAGTCTCAGACCTTCGGCATGGACCTCGAGCTCGTCGAAGGTATGCGCTTCGACAAGGGCTACATCGCCCCG